>CALFOY010000023.1 GCA_937919265.1 uncultured Capnocytophaga sp.
GAGATCTAGTACGGTCTCGTGGGCTCGGAGATGTGTATAAGAGACAGTATCAATACATTACATCTTTGATTTAATTATTAATTAATATTACTTCATTATATACAAAATTTTTTCGAATAAAAGTATATTCAATTGAAAATTAATTCTTATTTTTGCCCCTTAATTCAGTAAAAAAGTTCTTTATGCTTACACGCAGGCACATTCGAGTAAAAGTGATGCAATCCATTTATGCACTACATCAAAGTGAAAATCATAACCTACAAAAAGAAGAAAAATTTTTGTTAAATAGTATGGAAAATATGCAAGGTTTGTACCTAACCTTGATGAGTTTATGGATTGAGCTATATGAACGAGCAAAAGAAATGGATTCTCTTGCAAAACATAAGTTTCTACCCAATTCTAAAGACCTTTGGATTAATAAAAAATTCATTGAAAATAAGGTAATTAACTTAATCGTACAAAATGAATCTTTGCAAGAAAGCATTACAAATAATTGCCCTGTAAATTGGCGCGCTCATAATGAATATGTTAGCCTTATTTATAATAAAATTTTAGAAAGCGATATATATCAGACTTATATAACAAAACCTAATGAATTTAATATTGATAAATATTTATTGGTAGATTTATATTCTGAAATAATTGCTCCTGATGAAAAACTATTTGAATTCATATCTGATGAAGCCCTTACTTGGATAGATGATATCCCTTTGGTTAACACACTTATTATCAAGCTACTAAAAGGAATCCGATACGATAATCCTAAGAATTATCTTACTCCTTCCCTTTTTAAAGATGAAGATGATAAAGAATTTGCAATTAACCTACTCAGAAAAAGTGTTTTGAATGATGAAAAATATCACGAATATGTTGTTGAAAAAACACCAAAATGGGATTCTGACCGAATTGCACTATTGGATATCATTATGATAAAAATGGCTATTACTGAATTTTTAAAGTTTCCAAGCATTCCTATAAAAGTAACTCTTAATGAATATTTGGAAATAGCAAAAGAATATTCTACACCAAAAAGTAGTGTTTTTATTAATGGTATTTTGGATATTCTTTCTAAAGATTTTGCAGCTCAAAATTTAACACAAAAAATAGGAAGAGGATTGTATTAATTATAATTTTATTAACAATGAAAAAAACTTTTTTCGCTTCAGTTTTTTTAGGTTTAACATTGATTTCTTGTAATAATTCAACCAATGCTGTTGAGAAAATTAATCAAGAAAACTTAAACCAAGCTGAAAAATTAGCTCAGGAAGCAAATCGTTTTCCTGTAATTGAATTTGATGAAATAGAACACGATTTTGGAAAAATAAAACCAGGCACCGCCGTAGAAACTGTATTTACCTTTAAAAATACAGGTGATGCTCCACTTATCATTACCAATGCATCTAGTAGTTGTGGTTGTACTGTGCCTGAAAAACCTGAAAACCCAATTGCGCCAGGAGAAAAAGGTGAAATTAAAGTGAGTTTTAATGGTTCAGGGAAAGATTTAGTTACAAAAACTGTTACTATCAATGCAAATACTGAAAGTGGAACACATTTATTAACAATCAAAGCATTAGTTCAAGATTAATTAAAACTATATTTTATGAATTTTATTTTACAAGCAGCCCCAGGTAATAACATTTTCTTAATTCTAATAATGTTTGGAGGGCTTTTTCTTCTAATGATTTACCCACAAATGCGACGCCAAAAGCAAGAAAAAAAATTCTATGAAGGGCTTAAAAAAGGAGATAAAGTAATTATGAAAAGTGGACTTCACGGAAGAATTTTAGAAATCAATGATAATTCAATAATTATTGAAACATTATCAGGAAAATTAAAATTTGAGCGTTCAGCCGTTTCTCTTGATTATTCTAAAAAACTTAATTCAACTGAAAACAAATAATAAAAAGCCCTACACATTGTAGGGTTTTTATTTATAATAAACTCTTAAAATGACAGATAAAAATACTCAATTATTAGTAGAAAAAGGAGAAATGCTACCTTTAATGGAAGCCTTTTACACTATTCAGGGAGAAGGTTTTTATAAAGGAGCTGCGGCTTATTTTATCCGTTTAGGCGGGTGTGATGTAGGCTGTCATTGGTGTGATGTTAAAGAAAGTTGGGATGCTAATCTGCACCCTCCTACCTCTATAGATGATATTGTTGAAGAAGCCGTTAAGTACTCTAAAACTATAGTTGTAACAGGTGGCGAGCCTCTTATGTGGAATATGAACCCTTTAACTAACTTATTGAAATCTAAAGGAATGCGTACTCACATAGAAACTTCTGGAGCTTATCCACTTACAGGAGATTGGGACTGGATTTGTCTTTCTCCTAAAAAAACTAAACTCCCTACTGCTATTGTTCATGAAAAAGCTCACGAATTAAAAATGATAATTCACAATAATAATGATTTTATTTTTGCAGAAGAAATGGCGGCTCTCACAAATAAGAACTGTATTTTATACCTACAACCCGAATGGAGCCGAAGAGATAAAATGATTCCTAAAATTGTAGAATATGTAATGGAAAATCCTCAATGGAAAATATCTCTTCAAACTCACAAATATATGAATATTCCTTAATTTTGAGTGAAGAAAGGTAGTTGTTCTTCTCCATTCCATTCATAAGGTTCTTTACTTTGTTGAAAAATACGAGCAGTAAATTCTCCTTTTAGGTAAACTTTATCATTTTCAATAACTAACCAGCTCCCTTCACGAAGACCTATAACAGGTATATCATTTAATTTATGAAACTCTTTTATACGGGTCTCACGTGTTTCTCCTTTATGTTTACTATTAGGGTCTGTATCAAGATAATGAGGGTTGATATTAAAAGGTACCAATCCTAATGTATTAAAACTTGGTGGATAAATAATAGGCATATCATTAGTTGTTTGCATTGTTTTTCCTGCTATATTACTTCCTGCACTTGTTCCCATATAGAAAGTTCCATTAAAAATTACTTCTTGAAGAACATCCATCAAGCCCAACTCATAAAGTTTAGTAACTAATAAAAATGTATTTCCTCCTCCTGTAAAAATAGCTTTAGCTTGCTTTATTGCTTCAATAGGATTTGCAAAAGTATGTAATCCTACTATTTTTTTCCCAACAGAGGAAAAACCTTTTTGGGCAATTTCAGTATATTCATCGTGAGATATTCCACTAGGACGAGCAAATGGAATAAATAAAATCTCATCTATATCTTTAAAAAAAGACTTCAATTCATCTTCCAAATAAGACAAATATGTACCTCCATAAATTGTTGAAGTACTGGCTAATAGAATTTTTTTCATATTTTTAGTAATTATTTCTTCTAATTTGCGTTTCTTGTGCAAAGATAAAATTTTTCCTAAAATATTTTAGTTTTATAATAGGTTTTTTTATTATTTTTATATATCTTTGCGCCTTTCAAAACCTTAGAATATATTTTATTTATAAATAATTATAATTTACAAAATGGAACAAAAAGAAGATGAAATAGACTTAATTGCTTTATTTTTAAAAATTTGGGATAACAAAAAACTAATTTTAAAATATTTTTTAATATTCTTTTTAATTGGTATTTTTGTTGCTATTTTTTCTCCAAAAGAATATACAGCACAATCTGTTGTTTTGCCTCAAAGTAACTCAGCTTCTGGAATAGGAAATTTGGGCGGATTAGCTGCTATTGCTGGTGTAAGTATTGGTAACAATAGCAATGGAGATATTTTACCTAAATTATATCCAAATATAGCTCAAAGTATTCCATTTCAAAAAGAAATGTTAAAAACACCTATCAATATAACAGGAATAGATGGACCTATTTCTTATCAAGATTATTATCAAAAATATCCTAAAACCAATCTTTTATCTACTATAAGAAAATACACAATAGGACTTCCTGGATTGATTATAGGTTCTTTTAAATCTGAAGAAAAAAACAAAACTATTTCAGTAAAAGACTCTTCAAATATTTATTCTATTACAAAAGATGAAAAAAAATTATTTGATTTACTAAAAAGTCAATTAAATATAAACTACTCTGAAAAAGAAGGTTATGTTACTCTCTCTTTTTCTATGGATGAGCCGCTTGCTGCTGCTCAAATGTTAAAAAATGCAGAAAATTATTTACAAAATGCTGTAACTGAATTCAAAATACAAAAAGCGAAACAACAACTTGATTTTATCCAAAAAAGATATAATGAGGCTGAAAAAGATTTTAAAGAAAAGCAAATTCGCTTAGCTTCTTTCCAAGATAGCAATCGTGGTTTAATTTCTTCTCTCCCTCAAACTCGTTTATCTCAGCTACAAACTGATTTTAACTTAGCTTTTAACATTTACTCAGAATTAGCAAAACAACTTGAAAGTCAAAAAATTAAGGTAAAAGAAGATACACCTGTATTTACTATTATTGAACCTGTTAGCGTTCCTTTGGACAGAACCAAGCCAAAACGAGGAATCATTATTGCGGTATGGAGTTTCTTAGGAATTGTTATTGGAGTTGGACTCATTTTTGTGAAAGATTTCATTTCAAATATTAAAAAAGATACCATTAACGAATAATTTAAACAATCATAACTTTTCTATAAAGCACTTTATTTCTATTTTATGAATAAAGTGTTTTTTATATTACTAATAATCAATGGTTTCGTTTTATAAAAAATTGATTATAAATCTTTAATTATTTTATTTTCAAATAGATTTTTTTTTTATATCTTTGTAGTTTATTAACATCTTTTCTTGAATCAAATGATAAATTTCTTTAAAAACAAAGCAGAAACTATTTATGCTGTACAATCTGAGACAGAATTATCTTCACAATCTATTGAAAAGCTCTGTTGGCTATTTGGTGAAGCTACTTTCTTAAATACTTCAAGTATTGAGGGAAATTTTGTAGGAGCAAGAGCCTCTATGATAACTCCTTGGAGTACCAATGCCACTGAAATTACTCAAAATATGGGAATTGAAAAAATTTCCAGAATTGAAGAATTTTTCTTAGAAGAAAATTTTTCAAGTTTTGACCCTATGCTTTTACAAAAATATTCAAAACTCGACCAAGATTTATTCAATATTAATATTCAGCCTGAACCTATTTTACAAATATCTGATATTGAAGCATATAACCAGCAAGAAGGATTAGCTTTAAGTAATGAAGAAATTGAATATTTAAAACAACTCTCTGAAAAATTAGGACGAAAACTAACTGATTCTGAAGTGTTTGGATTTTCACAAGTAAATTCTGAACACTGTCGTCATAAAATTTTTAATGGTACTTTTATTATTGATAATGAAGAAAAAACTTCATCATTATTCAAATTAATTAAAAAAACATCTGAAAAACACCCAAATAGCATTGTTTCAGCTTATAAAGATAATGTAGCTTTCTTAGAAGGTCCTGAATTGGTTCAATTTGCTCCAAAATCAGCAGATAAACCTGATTTTTATACAGAAACAACTTTCAATTCTGTTCTTTCTCTAAAAGCTGAAACCCATAATTTCCCTACAACTGTAGAACCTTTCAACGGGGCTGCAACCGGCTCTGGTGGAGAAATTAGAGACCGATTGGCAGGCGGAAAAGGGTCTTTACCTTTAGCAGGGACAGCCGTATATATGACTGCCTATTCTCGATTAGAGAACAATAGAAATTGGGAAAAAGCAATTCCTGAGCGTAACTGGCTATACCAAACCCCTTTAGATATTTTGATAAAAGCCTCTAATGGAGCGTCTGACTTTGGAAATAAATTTGGACAACCTCTTATTTGTGGTTCTGTTTTTACTTTTGAACATCAAGAAAATGAAAAAATTCTTGGCTATGATAAAGTAATTATGCTTGCAGGAGGAATTGGATATGGGAAAAAGGAAATGGCAAAAAAAGAAATTCCTTCTGAAGGAGATAAAATTGTTGTTTTAGGAGGAGAAAATTATCGAATAGGAATGGGGGGAGCTGCCGTTTCTTCTGCTGATACTGGTGCTTTTGGTTCAGGAATTGAACTTAATGCCATTCAGCGTTCTAACCCTGAAATGCAAAAACGTGTAGCTAATACCATTCGAGCTTTTGTAGAAAGTGATAACAACCCTATCATTTCTATTCACGACCACGGAGCTGGTGGGCATTTAAATTGTCTATCTGAACTTGTAGAAGAAACAGGCGGACATATTCATATGGATAAACTTCCTGTAGGAGACCCTACCCTATCTGCAAAAGAAATTATTGGAAATGAATCTCAAGAGCGTATCGGATTGGTTATCAAAGCAAAAGACATTGATTTACTTCAAAATATAGCAGATAGAGAACGCTCTCCAATGTATATTGTTGGAGAGGTTACTTCTGATAAAAAATTTGTTTTTGAAAATGAAAAAACAGGAGAAAAACCAATTGATTTTGAACTTTCTGATATGTTTGGAAGTTCTCCTAAAACTATCATAAAAGACAAAACTACTTCTGTTATTTTTGAAGAACTTTCTTATGATATAAATTCTATTCCTTCATATTTGGAACAACTTCTTCAACTTGAAGCAGTGGCTTGTAAAGATTGGCTCACTAACAAAGTTGATAGATGTGTAAGCGGAAAAGTTGCTAAACAACAATGTGTGGGAGAATTACAACTTCCTTTGAATAATGTGGGGGTTATGGCTCTTGATTACAAAGGAAAAGAAGGTTTAGCTACTTCTGTTGGGCACTCTCCTATTGTTTCGCTTATAGATCCTATTGCTGGAAGTAAAAATGCAGTAGCAGAAGCACTTACGAATATTATTTTTGCTCCTCTAAAAAATGGCTTGAATAGTGTTTCTCTATCAGCCAATTGGATGTGGGCTTGTAACAATGCAGGTGAAGATGCCCGTTTATATAAAGCTGTAGAAAGTTGCTCAAATTTTGCAATAGAATTAGGAATTAATATTCCAACGGGAAAAGATTCTCTTTCTATGAAGCAAAAATATCCTAACCAAGAGGTCATTGCTCCTGGCACTGTAATCATTTCAGCTGCAGGACATTGTTCTGATATCCAGAATGTTATAGAACCTGTTGCTAAAATAGGAAAAGGCTCTTTATATTATTTTAATCTATCAAAAGATAAATTTGAACTTGGAGGAACTTCTTTCGGTCAAATTCTTAATAAAATAGGAAATAAAGTAGCTACTATAACTGATAGTCAATACTTTAAAAAAGCTTTTGATACAATACAAAATGCTATTAAAAAACAACTAATTGTAGCAGGACACGATGTAGGAAGTGGCGGACTTATTACTTCTCTTTTAGAAATTTGTTTCCCTTCAAAAAATATTGGAGCAGAGTTAGATTTTTCTTCACTTAATGAAAAAGATAGTGCAAAATTACTTTTTAATGAAAATATTTCTGTAATACTACAAGCTGAAAATGATATAGAATTTGAACAGTTTTTCTCTGAAAATAATATTCATTTCTATAAAATAGGAAATATTACAAATGGAAAAGAACTTATTATAAAAAATAATAATGACATTTTCCGATTTGAAATAGAAAAATATCGAGATATTTGGTATAAAACCTCTTTCTTGTTTGATTCTTATCAGTCTAAAAACGGAATGGCTCAAGAAAGATATAATAATTATAAAAATCAACCTTTAAAATTCAGTTTTCCTAAACATTTTACAGGAAAACTTCCGGTTTCTCCTGAAAAAAGACCAAAAGCAGCAATTATTCGTGAAAAAGGAAGTAATTCTGAACGAGAAATGGCTCACGCTATGTATTTAGCAGGGTTTGATGTGAAAGATGTATGTATGACCGACCTTATTTCAGGTAGAGAAACTCTTGAAGATGTTCAATTTATTGGAGCTGTAGGAGGTTTTTCTAACTCTGATGTTTTAGGAAGTGCAAAAGGCTGGGCAGGTGCATTTTTATATAATGAAAAAGCTAAAACAGCTATTAATAATTTTTTCAAAAGAGAAGATACTCTTTCTATTGGGATTTGTAATGGTTGTCAGCTATTTATGGAATTAGAATTATTATACCCAGAACATTCTGAACACGGAAAAATGCATCATAATACTTCTCATAAATATGAAAGTGGCTTTACTTCTGTAACAATTCAGAAAAATAATTCAGTTATGATGTCTTCATTAGAAGGAGCTACTTTGGGAGTTTGGGTAGCACACGGTGAAGGAAAATTCCATCTTCCTGAAAAAGAAGAAAACTACCATATTGTTGGAAAATATGGTTATGATAGTTATCCTGCCAATCCTAACGATTCGGATTATAATGTGGCTATGCTTTGTGATGCAACAGGCAGACATTTGGTAACTATGCCTCACCCAGAACGTTCTATTTTCCAATGGAATTGGGCTTTTTATCCTGAAAGAAAAGATGAGGTTTCTCCGTGGCTTGAAGCTTTTGTTAATGCTCGAAAATGGATAGAACAATTTAATAATTAAAACTTTATTCTTAAACTGCATATTTGAAAAACCATAACATTTTTTTGTTGTGGTTTTTATTTTTCATAATATTCAAAATATAAAATATTCTTTCTTCTATGGTTATTTAATTTGTATCTTTGTCCAAAGGAAAAAGAGCTGATCAACTCACCTAAAATAAAACAGATGAAGAAAGAAATACTCATAAGCAGCGATAGTAATTATGACACTTTGGTCGCTGAAATCTACATTGATGACAAATATATTGCGCTTGTTAGCTACGATGAAGATCATAATTTTTTCGTAGAAACGCCTACTATGAATCGAAGCAATGAGGAAATAATAACCCATAAAGTGGAATACAATACCTTTATCGAACTATTAAAAGAAGCTAAAAATAGTTTAGATGAAAAACATACTACATTACTATTGTAGAACCTCTAAAAATATCATCACTCATTAAACTAAAGAATTATGTCAGAATTTCATAGTGTTGTAAATGAATTTGATATCTTAATCAATTCGTATGGTTTTAAATGCCCTAAAAAATTATGGTATAGGAGTTTGGTAGCCCTAAGCAAGCATCTCGAAGGCGACTTTTACTGTTTTGTCATAGCAAGAGTATACGAACACAATGGGTCATTAGAGACTACTTTATGGGTAGCTCCTATAGGAAGGCCTGATGATGGATTAGATAATCTATCAGCTAATATTAAAATACACATAGGCTATACCCAAGTATTAGATGAGGAGTTTTTTAAAAAATGTGAAGCTAAAATTATTCATCTTATCGAGGCGGGTGTTTTAACCTCATTAGTCGAGGCTTCAAAAAAAGAGCTATCTAATCCTTCAAAGATTAATAGGAGATATGAGGTTTATACCAAATACATTTTACCTTTCTATCATTTAGTGTTGGAAGCTGCCAATAATGACATAAAGATACTAAAGAACAAAAAGAAGTGCCAAATCATTATAGAGCAAGTCTATCAAAATACAACAGGAGAAATGAAAAACTTCTTTGAGAAATCTGGATTAAAAGCCACAATTGATTATATTTGGACATATTGTTATATTCATTCTTTGTAGGTTATATAGTATAAGTGTTTTCAGATACAAAAACTAATATACAAACAGATAAATAAGTAATTATGTTTGATTCTTTATTTGTCAATCAGGATTATGGCTTTTGCTTTGTTTTACCATATCCTTATAATGATATTGATTATATATCCCATTTACCAAAGGATTTAGTTTTAAAAGAGTTTACTATTGGTCGATTTGAAAAATGGTTTAGGTAATGCATTAAGTACATTGTTAAGCTTTCTACACTTTACCTATCCATAAAACACATATACATTTTTTCTATTACTTTAATTATCTCTCAATAAAAATTTAATCAATAGAACAATTTCAATGACAAACTGCTATTAATATTATTATTAAAACTTTAACTTAAAATAAATCTAAATAAATGTTGTAGGATTAAAAAAAATAATTATTTTTGTGCCGTTTTAGTTATATAAAATTGTGCTTTATGAAAAAGAAAACACAAATGCTAGGTAAGATGCTCCTAACTACAATGATGATGGCACTTACCCTACCTCAGGCTACAGCCTCTGGTTTTACAGTTTCTTACAGTAATGTGGAACAGCAACAAGAAATTTTAGTGGAAGGGCGAGTGCTAGATGCTCAAGGAAATCCACTTCTTGGTGTAAATGTTATTGTAAAAGGAACTCAACGAGGAGTCGCTACTGACAAAGATGGATACTATGCTATCCGCGTAGATGAGAATGATGTTCTCATATTTAAGTCTTTAGGATTTCATTCTCAGGAAGTGGCTGTACAAGGGCGCACTTTACTCAATGTACATCTGAAAGTAGCTCAGGAAGAACTTTCTGAGGTAACCGTTACTTCTACAGGGATTAAACGACAAATCAAGGATTTCGCAGGTACAGTGAATATAGTCTCTTCTGCACAGATTAAAGAACTTGCTTTACCTGCTGTAGGAGATGCTGTACGCTTTATGCCAGGGGTCAATTATATAGATGAGGATGGACGAGGCTTGCGCCCTGGGATAGGTCTCAGAGGGATTGACCCTGCTCGTAATAGTAATACTTTGGTAGTTATTGATGGAAAAATTCCTATTGGGCAAAGTTATTCCGATATGGGAGGCTATTATATGATGCCCGTGGGTGCTATTGAAAGTATAGAGGTAATCAAAGGAGCTTCCCCTGCGCTCTATGGAAGTGGTAGTATAGGTGGAGTGGTGAATATCATTACCAAAAAAGGTGCTGCTCAGCCTTATACGAATCTTAACTTACAATATGGTAACCATAATGCACTAAATATAGGGGTAGAGACCGTAGGAAATACCAATGAAGGGGCTATGAACTACTATGCAGGTTTCCATCGTCGTCAAGGAGATGGATTCAGAAAATCACGTAGCCGTTATGCAGTGAATGACTTTACAGGAAATGTTACTACTAAGGTAGGAGAAAAGAACGAATGGCGATTCTTTGTTAATGGATTTACTGAATATTCTGATACACCAGGCGGGCTTAGTCAAGCACAATGGGATGCAGATCCTGAACAATCGGTGAATCCTCACGATTTCTTCGAGGCTCGACGCTTTAGTACAGCTATTTCTTACAAACGCCTTTTTGATGAGAATAATTCCCTTACGACCTCTCTTTACGGAAGTTATCTTAAACGCGATTGGTGGCTTGACAACCGTAATACCGATGCTACTAAGCGTAAGTTTACATCTGCTTTACGAGATATTCCTTCGTTGGGACTCTTCTCTGATTATGAGCGCACCAATACACTCTTTGGTAAGGAGAACAAACTTTTAGCAGGGGTACGCTTACATACTGATATTACCCATGATGTATCTGTGGCAGGTGATAAAATGGGCGTAAAAGAAGGGAAAACCAATGCCAATTCAGCCAATACCGTTGCTGTAGTGGAAGGTTATGTGTTTGATGAGTTCCATATCACTGATAAGTTCCATATAGACCCAGCAGTACGCTATACCTTTGTCAATTACGACAAGGAGGATTACTTCCGCAATCAGTGGGATAATACCAATGAAGATGCCTTTATCTACTCTTTAGGATTATTCTATAAGTTTTCTGATGATTATCGTGCTTATTTGACCTATTCTAAAGGGTATAAGATGCCAAAGATTCGTGAAGCTTTTGTAACCAATGGCGATTTGGATGCCGAAAAATCCAACAACTATGAATTGGGCTTGCGCACCACTCCTGTTGATTGGTTGGAAGTAGAATTAGCAGCTTATATTTTGGATTTTGACCATAAAATCTTCAATGAAGGAGGGTTGCTAAATAACGGGGGTAAAGCCTTACATAGAGGAATAGAAGTAAGTGGAAGTATATATCCTATTGAGGGACTTAAACTATACGGAAGTGGTGCTATCCAGAAAGCAACTATTGAATATGGTATGTATAAAGGAAATATCGTACCTTACGCTCCACATTATACTGCTACAGCAGGTGCTAAATACCAATTTACTTTGGGTGAAGGCACACTTACACTCAATAGTTATGCAAATTTTGTAAGCTCTCAGTTCTCTGATAAGAAAAATACAGAAATAGGCTCCGCTGATGGAAATGTAGGAGCTATTCCTAAATTTTTCTTACTCAACGCAACAGCTAATTACAATATAAAAAAATGGAATGTAAATCTTAACGCTCTAAACTTACTTAACCGTAAGTACTTTACCACTCGTCATAGAGCTTGGGGAGGTATTATGCCTGCGGCTACTATCAGTGTATTGGCTGGGGTTGGATATCAGTTTTAATAATTTTTTCTTTTTGATATTTACAGAGGCTTTTCCAAAAGAGAAGCCTCTGTTTTTTCTATAAAATAATTTGGAAATCCGATAAAAATTTTATATCATTGCCTAAAGAAATTGGATATTTTCTTTTTAGTAAAACAAAAATACAGATAAAAATATATGGAAATAGCC
>CALFOY010000024.1 GCA_937919265.1 uncultured Capnocytophaga sp.
GAAATTTATTGAAAATTATTATTATTTGTGGAGTTTTTTCAATTGCTTTAATAAATTAATTTTTCTATATTTTTATCTGAAAATCAGTACTTTTTATTTTATATAAAAAAAGTTATTAACACATATACTTTTTTTGTTGATAAATGAAAAAAATGAACTAAATTTGCCCTTTATTAAATTAAAACTTAAATAATAAATTGTACAATATCATGGATATAGATACTACTTTTGATTTACCTAAATCTCCAAACAATATCATCAAGGTAATTGGTGTTGGTGGAGGTGGTGGTAATGCTGTAAATCATATGTTTAACCAAAATATCGTTGGGGTTGATTATGTGATTTGCAACACTGATGCCCAAGCCTTACAAAATAGTCCCATCATAAATAAATTACAATTGGGGGCTGCTCTTACAGAAGGATTAGGAGCAGGTTCTGATCCAGAAGTAGGAGAGCAATCGGCTATGGAAAGCTTCGACGAAATCCAAGCTATGCTCGGTGATAATACAAAAATGGTATTCATTACTGCAGGAATGGGTGGAGGTACAGGTACTGGAGCTGCTCCTATCATTGCAAAAATTTGTAAAGATATGGGAATCCTTACTGTAGGTATTGTTACAAGTCCTTTTAAATTTGAAGGTGAAACCCGTCTTGCTCAAGCTCAAAAAGGTATTGAAAATATGCGCAAATACCTTGATTCTCTAATCGTTATAAACAATAATAAACTTCGTGAAATATACGGAAATTTAGGTTTCAAAACAGGTTTTTCGAAAGCTGATGAGATACTTACTGTTGCTGCTAAAGGTATAGCAGAGGTAATTACCAAACACTTTGATATGAATATTGACCTACACGATGCCCGCAAAGTTCTTAAAGATAGCGGAACAGCCATTATGGGGTCAGGAAAAGGAAGTGGAGAAACTCGTGCCATTGATGCTATAAAAAGTGCTTTAGATTCGCCTTTGCTTAATGATAATAAAATTATTAATGCTAAAAACGTTTTACTACTTATTGTTTATGGAGAAGATGAAATAACTATTGATGAAGTAAATGAAATCAATGAGTATGTACAAAGAGAATCTGGCAATGGGTATAAAACCAATATCATTATGGGAATTGGTGAAGAAAAAAATCTTGGTAAAGATATTGAGGTAACTATCATTGCTACAGGATTTAGCCAAGAACAACAACACGAAATTATTAATATTGACCCTCAAAAAGTTGTATTTGATTTAGCTGAAGATCGACCAGTTATAAAAGAATTGGATACCAAAACAAGCATAACTAATATAACTTTTGAAAATAAAATTAAAGAAAAACAAGAACAACCTCAAGAGGCTCCTAAGGCTAAAATAATAGAAACTCCTATACAAAAACCTGAACCTGAGCCCGTTAAGATTGTTCACATTCTTAATGAAAGTGATTTTGACGGAGACATCACCGAACCTACTCATAATCAACCTATTACAGAAATACCTGAACCTATTATTTCTAAAAATTTTCAACAAGAAAATATAAATAATAGTAAAAATAACGCTAATAGTACTTTTGGTATTCGAAATTCTGAGCTTTGCAGAATGCCTGTAGAATATGAAGAAGTAAAAATACAAATTAACAATTCTGTTTCTATCAATCATTCTATTAAGGAAGAAGATTTCATTATTTATGAACCAATGAAGGAAATTTTCCAAGAAGAAAAAGAAGAAACTGAATTAGTTTTATATGAAGCAGGTAGTGAATCTTATGAAGCCGTAGGAGCAAAAAGTACAAATAAACCTCAAAAAACTGATAATCAGAAGATTGTATTTGATTTAAGTGAATATATGGAAGGTGAAAATATGCTCACTCAGGCTAAAGCTAATGGGTATAATGAGCAAAATGATGGTATTTTTATTACTGAAAAAAACATACAAAAAGAGCAAGAAAAAAGACCAGAACAAATACTACAAACTCCTTATACAGAAGAGCTTAAAGCAGGATTTGACAAAAGAAAACAAACTTTTAAAAAAATGAGTCATATTTTTAGTAATACAGCTATTATTGATGATTACGACCGAGTACCTGCTTATATTCGAAGAGGGAATGCTGGAATTACTTTCAATGCTTCTAACCAAGACAGCTCTGTTTCGAGAACTTCTATTAGTTTAGACTCTCAAAACACACCTCAACTTAGAGATAATAATTCTTTTTTACATGATAATGTTGATTAATTTTATTATAATTTAATTTTTTTATTCAAGAAAAACAACTAAAATTATATTTTAGTTGTTTTTTTTTATTCTATAAAAAAACAGCCTAGAAAAATTCTAAGCTGTTAAATATAAAAAATCAATTATCCTACGTTGATTGATGCATTTTTTGTATGATGAATTTTCCTAGCAGCATCAAAAAAGAAATCTATTCTACCAAGATTTATACCATAACATCCTACTTGATTGACTAAAATTTCTCTTCCTTTTCGGTTATTAATAATAGTAGGTTTATCCAAAAATGTATGTGTATGCCCACCTATAATAAGATCTATTTCAGAAGAATTTTGGGCTACTACCAAGTCTGAAACTTTACGATTACTATATTTATACCCCAAGTGAGAAAGACAAATAACAAGATCACATTTTTTTTCGTGTCGAAGTACTTTCTCCATATCTCTACTAATTTCTATTGGGTCAAGATATTTAGATTCTAGATATAAGTTTTTACTTACAAGTCCTTCAAATTCAACTCCTAAGCCAAAAACTCCTACACGTATTCCATCTACTTCAAAAATTTTATAAGGCTTTGTTTTTCCGTCTAAAATTGTATTTTTAAAATCATAATTTGAACAAATAAAATCAAATTTAGCATAAGGCAATTGCACATTAAGTCCGTCAAGTCCATTATCAAAATCGTGGTTACCAAGTGTTGCGGCATCATATTTTAACATAGACATTAATCGAAACTCAAGTTCTCCTCCATAATAATTGAAATAAGGAGTACCTTGAAAAATATCTCCTGCATCAAATAAAAGCGTATTTGGGTTTTCTTGTCTTATAATGTTGATTAATGTTGCCCTACGCGCTACGCCTCCTTGGTTTGGATACCTCACCGCATCAACAGGAAGTGGCTCTATATGGCTATGAGTATCATTAGTATGAAGTATAGTAATATGTTTAAGATTAGGATTATTTGCAGCCTCAACAAAATCAATTCCTCCAATCCCTAAAAATAGAGCTCCTGCTCCTATATTTTTTGCAAAAACGCGTCTATTCATTATCTTTTTATTTGTTTAAATCGGTTATCAGTTTTCGTATTTATGGTTTCTACCCGTTTAAAGTAATCTATCAAAGCATCTCTTGAAGAATAATCCATATCAATTACACTAATTGGATTCAAGAAAAAGGTCATTTTATCCCCTCCTTTTGCCAAATAATCATATGTTAAAACAGAATATTTTTTGTTTTTTTGAACAGGTTTTTTGTTAATTTTTAGAGAAACTAAATTGTCTTTATTATCAAAAATAATCTCAATATGTTTAGAAAGAGGGTGTGGCAATCTTGTTTTTATTAAAAAATCTGCCATTTCATAAAGCTTATACCCTGTAAGTTCAACTATTAAAAGTCGATTTTCAAAAGGCATAACCTCAAAAGCTGTACGTGTGGTAATATCTCCTTCAGGTATTTCTGTACGTATTCCTCCCCAGTTAAATATCGAAAAATCAATATTTTGCCTTTTCATTTTATAAAAAAGAGGATTTACTTGCTCATAAGTAGCATCAGCTATCATATTTCCTATTGGCATATTCATTGCTGTTATTTGCTTACTCAAATGAGAAGGGTTATGACACAAAACTTTACCTAAATATTTATGTAAATGCCGTTTAAAAGGAGATAAATAATCATTTACTTCTGGATTTTCTTCCATTCCTTCATTGACATTTACTTGTTTCCCCTCAATAGAAGTAAGCTTATATTGCGTTGGTTTACAAGATGTTATAAACAAAAAAACACCCAAAAGTAGATAAAAATATTTTTTCATATAAAAAGATTTTCAAACTCGGCAAATTTAAGAAAATATAATTATATT
>CALFOY010000025.1 GCA_937919265.1 uncultured Capnocytophaga sp.
TTTTTGTGTGCCGAAATCTGTCCTTCAAAGTCTATTTCTTTTCCCAAAAGATGTCTATAATAGCTTGTAAGTATCATAGCCGACATATCATCGAGGTGTTCAACGCCTTGGTCTAAAAAGAACTTCACAAGCTCAGGGTTCCCACTGCGAATCCACTCATTGCGAATGCCCATTCCTAAAGTAAAATGGCTTTCCATAAAGAATTCTTCTTCGGTAAGTGTTTTTATATACTCTTTATCCTGCTTTTTGAGATTCTTATCCAGCATTTGGATACATTCTGTTAGGTTTTTAGGTTTTTCTTTTTTCATATCGATGTTTTTTATTTGTCCAAAAGCTATAAAACTAATGATACACATACAAAAAGTAACGAGGTATTTCATATAATTATTAAACATTCAGACCATATTTTTTAGCGAGCCCTTCTAAGGTTGGCTCAGCCAGAGGATTTACTTTTTGTAAAAGCTGGTTATATACTGTTTGGACTTTCTCCTTCTGTCCATGCTCGGCATAGAAAATAAGGAGGTCAAAGGTAATACCTAAGAGATTTGAATCCTTTTCTAATGCTGAAAGGATTTTTTCTACAGAATCAAGTTGGTCAAAGAAAGGGAGAATATATTGTTGTATATCTTCTTGTATTTCTTTGATGAGTTTTTGTTCATCAGTATAGTTGTGTATCTCGTACCATAGGTCTTTTCTTCCTCGTAAATCGTTAATAGTTTTACGGATAAGACAGACAGGTTCTGTAGGGTAATCAGGGACTTGTCCTGTATGTTTAAAATCATAAATAACTAACCAAACTTTGGGTTCAAAAATCCCTATATTGATGCGAAATTTAATATGATTTCTATGGCTATATCTGTCTTTCTGAATATTGATGATATGTCCCACTTCGGAAAGCTGGCGATAATAGTTCAAGGCCTTCTTTTTAAAAGAAAGAGGCTTTAACAAAGGTGTAAAACCTTCTTTTATAATCGTATCGAATTTAATTTGTGTATCTGTTTTCATCCTTGTGAATGTTTTTCTTTTATTTGGTCTTCATTGATTTGTTTTCCAGTGTTCAAATCAGTATAAAAATAGGAATCGTGCGGCGAAAAGTAAGCCTCTGACTTTATATTATTTTCTTTTAAGACATTTTTCCATCTTTGCTGAAACCATTTAGAGATAATATCCTCTTTCTTCTGAGCATATTCATCTAAGTAATCATCTATCTCATCTTCTTCTACCTCTTGGTCATACAATTCATCTTCCAAATGAATATCTTTATCCATAAAAATATCTGAAGGGAAGTATTTTTCTTTCTTTTGCGAAGGAATGTTAATACGCTGACTTATGTAGTCCCCTTCTTTATTCATTGCCCAAGCAGAAATTTCAAGCCATTCATAATCATATTCAAAGAGAAAGTAGGCTCCTTTGTTCTGTAGGAGCTTTAAGATATCTTCCTCCACAAGAGAATTGTATTGATTCAAGTCAGAGCGCAATAATTCTAATAATTCTGTTATATTTTTCATCTTTTTATATATTGTTGTTTACTATTAGTCGTCCCCTTTTGTCAGTCAGTTGTCGAGGCTATAATCCCTATATACCAATCCCTACAGGGATTATATACCGTCCAAAAGAAACTCCCCCACCAGTCTTTGCCCTCATCAAAATAATTAGAGCTATCCGTACTCCACTTACAGACTTCTATTTGCGAAATATCAGTAAAAAGCAACCTACAAAAATCTAAAAAGAAATTGCCTTTTTCAAAATTGCTTTTTGTAATCATAAAAGAGTACGGAGGCTGAAAGAAAGCGTAAGCAAAGGCTTCCTTTTTGAGGTCTTCCTCAGTCATCACCACTGCTTTTTCAGGCACTTCTTTATCATCATAGTAAAAATACCGATTGTGCAGTTTCCCTCCGCTAAGAATTATCCTCCCGCTTACTTCTTCATATTGCCAGCCCATAAAGTCTTGGACAGAAATCTCCTTACCCGAATCTTTAAGGACACCAAAATCGTAGTCCATTGTAAAAAGTTTCTTACGATTTATTTTAGATTTAGCCGCTATACGGTCAAGACGCGTATTTGCTTCTTCTGCTACCGAAATAAGAGTCTGCTGGGCTACTGCCAAATGCTTCTGATAAGGCGTATCCTCCTGCTACGTATCCAACTGAAAGATACGAAAGTCTATCACCCCACCTTCCCGCTCGTAGGCTTTATACTTTTCTATAAACTTAGGTATTTCTATAGTTATCATTTTTAATATTTAATTCTTATCCGCAAAAGGCGCTAACAGTTGTTTTATCTCTTCCTTTATGGTTGTGTTATCTGTATTAGCAGCTTGTTCTTCTATAGGCTCAAAGTAATAAAGGTCGTTTAGAATCCCATATATAGCTATAGCCCGCAGACTGCTGGGTTCAGAGTTTTGGTACAATTGCACTAAAAAAGCAATTGCCCACTTATATGCCACACAATACACGCCACTATGGTTATTACCTATAGCACTTATAAAAGCCTCTGCAAGGGCATTCCCTTCTTGTGAATTAATATTAATAATTTCCTCTAATAGATTAATAACTTGGAGGTCTCCCTCCAATGTATACTTCTCACAGAACGACATTTGCATTTTCAGCACTCTTTTAAGGCGTGTTTCTTCCTTTTTAGCCTCATTAATATAGTTCACCCACTCTTTTTGATGAGAAGCAGGCAAGGTAAGGAAATGCTTTTTTACATTTTCACTTAACAAAGGCGTTATATCTACCATACTTTATGTTGTTTAGAATGCTTTTTGATGTTCTATTTCCCCCAATCAACGGGTGCCCATTGGGTAAGATGCCAAGGGAAATCATTAAGGTCTATTCCGCTGTATTTTTCATAGATATCCCCTCCTTTTTCCCAAGGGTTAGGTTTCCCTTGTACCATTTCGTTTATAGGATGTTCAGCAGTAAAAGTATGACAAAAAAGATTCTTATCGGCTGCATAACCTCCATATTTCTGTACTGCTTTGGCTACCAAAAGGGTAAAAGGACGAAGGTTTAACTTGTTAAGGTCTATGTTAGGATCTATCCGAAACCATTGTCCTTCCAAGGGGGCGTTGGGGTTTGTTGACGTGCCATCTCCTTGTTTTGCTGGATATGAAAAACCTTTCCCTGCATTGGCAATAGTAAAGGATAAAGCGTGGCATATCTCACCTTTTCGCGCTTCTGCAATGCCTATTTGAGAGAGTGGATTGAGCATACACACTACTGCCGACCCTCCTGTAGTGTGTTGCATCGCAAAGTTATCCTTACCCAAATCTTTGAAATTTGGTTTTGCTTTAAAATATCCTGAAGCAGCAAAATGCCAAGTACCTTTCTCATCTTTAACAGCGTAAAAATATTCTCGCATCATTCCTGTTGCTATGTCATAAACGGCAAAAGCTCTATCCCCTCCGCCTGCCGGTTGTGCATATTTAGGGAAGGGGATGCGTCCCGTAGTATACTTAATAAGATCTTGTTTGTAAATAACTCTATTATCTTTAGATTCAAAATAAGCATATTCCTGATGAGGGTTATTAGAATCTACCACATAAACAGGAATGTTATAAGATGTTGTACACAATGAAGTTAGCACCGTTTTTTTAAATCTTTCAGGCAGATATTCAGCGGGCATTTTAGGCATATAAGCTGCTATGGCAGCCGAGTTCGTTGCTAAAGGCATATTTTTAACTTCTCTTGTGAAAATAGACCCCTGAGCTATATAAGGCTCAAAGAGACTTCCCGTATAATAATACCCTTTTTTTTGTTGTTGTTCTTCTTCTGATTGTTTGCTACAAGCAGATAATATAAGTAGAAAGAAAAAGTAAATAAGTGTTTTGTTATGTGTCATTTTAAATATTTTTATTGATTTTATTTCTTGCCTTGTTTAGAAAGAGCTTTTACAAGCTGAGGAAATTGTTCTTTTATTTATACATCAAAATAACTAAACACAAACTTAGGGGGTAACTCATACAAAAGATAATCGCCTACTATAAGCCCTATACATTCATTTTTATCATATACACAAGCCTCTACCACAAGTTTATTCATCTTTTTATCTTTATACAAG
>CALFOY010000026.1 GCA_937919265.1 uncultured Capnocytophaga sp.
CAAGGAATTTGGCTAATTGTTTTTTTATTCCTTCTATGTTGTGCGCTAGAGTTTCTTCGGTAAGCAGGTTTCTTTCTACGGATTTCCCAGACGGGTCGCCTATCATTCCTGTTGCGCCACCAACTAGAGCATAAGGTTTGTGTCCGCAGTTTTGGAAATGGCGAAGCATCATCACGCCCACCAAATGTCCTATGTGTAAAGAGTCAGCTGTAGGGTCGATTCCTACATAAGCCGAGCGCAATCCTTCTAAAAGATGTTCCTCAGTTTCGGGCATAATATCCTGAATCATACCACGCCAACGCAGTTCTTCTACAAAGTTTTTCATTTTTAATAAATTATGATTTTCTTACAAATTCAGATTTCAGAGCCATTGCCCCAAAACCCTCAATTTTACAATCTAAATTATGATCACTATCAAAATTCAAACGGATATTTTTCACTTTGGTACCTGCTTTGATAGGTTTTGGCGCTCCCTTTACTGGCAAATCTTTTATAACAACAACAGTATCACCATTTTGCAATTCATTTCCATTGGCATCTAAAATTTTATTTGACGCCTCTGCTAAGTTATCCTCTGTTGGGTTCCACTCGTGAAAACACTGTGAACAAACCATTAAATCACCACTTTCATAAGTATATTCTGAATGGCACTTAGGGCAAGTTATATTCTCCATAATGTATAAAATTAATACTCAAAAACTACTTTTTTATCTGAGCTACCTTGCCAATATTGATTATATAGATGAAGGCTATTTAATATTTCTCCATAAAGCACCTCATTATGAGCTTTAACTTCATCCAAGTGATAAAATTTAGCTAAAATATTGTTGTGTTCAATCCATTCTAAAGATTGCATACAATCATCTAACCCATCAAGCGTAAAACCAAAATAATCTGGCAAGTGAAAACTTTCCTTCATTTTCATCAGAAAAGCACGTTCATTCTTTATATTTCTTAAATTAATATGAAATTCTAATGAACCTTTTTTAGAAGCAATATTCATTTCTATATCTAATTAATTTTTAGCACTTTTTAACCTATAAAATAGTATAGTCTTCGTTTTTTAACAAATTATTTAAAATAAAATATAAGGTGAAAAATTACATAACAAAAAGCAAGCCAATTATTTAATTTTTTAATATTTTATAATTGATTTTGATTTTTTATGTTTATTTATGACAATTACATTTGAATAATTACGTTTGGATAATTCCTAAATTAAAATCTTTTTGAATAGGAGCATTATTAGCAGCTTCTATACCAAGAGAAATCCAAGTACGTGTATCCAATGGATCTATAATAGCATCTGTCCATAACCGAGCTGCTGCATAATAAGGAGTTGTTTGCTCCTCATATTTTTTTGTTATTTCATCCAAAAGTTCTTTTTCTCTTTCTTCTGAAAGGTTTTCTCCTTTTCGTTTTAGAGTTGCTGTTTCTATTTGTAATAAAACCTTTGCTGCCTGTGCACCTCCCATTACTGCTAAATTAGCTGACGGATAAGCTACAATCAAACGAGGGTCATAAGCCTTTCCACACATAGCATAATTACCAGCTCCATAAGAATTGCCTACAATAATTGTAAATTTTGGAACGACAGAATTAGCCACTGCATTGACCAATTTTGCTCCATCTTTTATTATTCCTCCGTGTTCTGATTTTGAACCAACCATAAAACCTGTTACATCTTGTAAAAATACAAGAGGTATTTTTTTCTGGTTACAATTAGCAATAAAACGAGTTGCTTTGTCTGCACTATCGGAATAGATAACTCCTCCTACTTGCATTTCTCCTTTTTTGGTCTTAACTACTTTACGCTGATTGGCTACTATTCCAACTGCCCAACCATCAATACGCGCATAACCTGTAAGAATTGTTTGTCCATAACCTTCTTTATACTCTTCCCATTGAGAATTATCCACCAAACGAAGAATAATCTCTTTCATATCATAAGGTTGAGTACGACTTGCTGGCAAAATTCCGTAAATATCTTCGGGGTTTAATTTTGGTTTTTTACTTTTAATTCTATTGAAGCCAGCTTTTGTATTTTCTCCTATTTTATCAACTAAATTTTTTATAACATCAAGAGCGTCATAATCATTTTCGCATTGATAATCAGTTACTCCACTTATTTGACAATGCGTTGTTGCCCCTCCAAGTGTTTCATTATCAATATCTTCTCCGATAGCAGCTTTTACCAAATAACTTCCTGCTAAGAAAATACTTCCCGTTTTATTAACAATGAGCGCTTCATCACTCATAATAGGCAGGTAAGCCCCTCCAGCTACACAACTTCCCATTACAGCTGCTATCTGAACAATTCCCATACTACTCATTTGGGCATTATTACGAAAAATACGCCCAAAATGTTCCTTATCAGGGAAAACCTCGTCTTGCAAGGGTAAAAACACCCCTGCACTATCTACTAAATAAATGATAGGTAATCGATTTTCTATGGAAATTTCTTGTGCTCGAAGATTTTTCTTACAAGTCATCGGGAACCAAGCCCCAGCTTTTACAGTAGCATCATTAGCGACAACAATCACTTGTTTTCCTCTTATGTATCCTATCTCAACAACAACACCCGCAGATGGACAGCCTCCATATTCTTGATACATTTGGTCGGCTGCAAAAGCTCCAATTTCTAAACGAGATTTATCTTTATCCAATAAATAATCTAAACGTTCACGAGCTGTAAGTTTGCCTTGAGAATGAAGCTTTTCAATTGCTTTTTGCCCCCCTCCTATTTTTATTTTTTCCAATCGGTGACGTACTTCATCTCGTAAATTTTTGTTGAAATCCTCATTTTTATTGAATACTAAATCCATCTTTTTTGGAATTTTTTGCGTGCAAAAATACTAATTTTTACCTTTATAAAAGGTATTTCGTGATAATTTTTCTATTTTTCGTGTTTTTTTTCAGTAATAAAACTCTTTTTTTAGACATTTTTCACTAAAAAAGCTTTTATTAAAACTCATTTTAATCAACATAAAATATTGAAAATCAACAAAATACACACAAAAACAACATAGATTGTTTAAAAATAATTTTTAGAATAATTTTAGATAGAAAAAATCTATAATATAACCGATTGATTATAAATACATAAGATATTTGTTTTTATTCATTCAAAATATAAATTACTGAAAGTCAATTATTTAATTTGTTTATAAAGAAAAACCGCTGTACTTTTGTCATCAGAAAAATAAATAATAATTGTATAACTAAAATAAAAAACACTATGGCAATTAGATTAGTAAATGGCTGTGTAAATTGTGAAAATTTAACAGAAGACAACGTTTGTAAAGTATATAAAGTAAAAGTAGAGGCAAAACTTACTTGTGATAGTTTCAATATGAGACCTACACTAAAAGGAGGAATAGACTGCCTTTCTTGCTCAAAATTTAACACTGCAAAATGTGTTAATAAAGACCACGCTGCTGAAGGAATGCTTTGTAATGAATGGACTCCTTCTGTAATTGAAGCATAATCAAAAAACTAACTAAAAAATACTTTGAAAACCGCCTTTGAGCGGTTTTCTTTTTTTAAAAATAGTACAAAAAAATATTATATTTCATTTTTGTTTTATAATTTTGCACAAAATTTTCAGTATTGTTAAAATGAATTTAAAATTTATTATTTTGATTAGTTTCTTTACTTTTTTTCAAAATATTTTTGGACAAAAACCGATTACAAAAGAAAAAATTTTTGCTACTAAAATAGAAAATATTACTTCTATGGATATGGCTATTGATAAAGCAGAAGAAGTAATACAATATCTTATTTCTCAGAATCTTACGCCTAGTGTTTCCGTTTGTTTTAGTAAACAAGGGCATATCATTTGGGAAAATGGTTATGGTTTTGCAGATATTGAAAATAAAATAAAACCCGACCCAAAACAGACTCTTTATAGAGTAGCTAGTGTATCAAAAACTATTACAGGAGCTGCCTTAACCAAAATGCAAGAACAAGGATGGATTGATTGGAATTGTTCCGTTTATGACTATGTACCTTCATTCCCTAAAAAGAACTATGATTTTACTATAAAACAACTCGCTGGACACTTAGCAGGTATACGTGGCTATAAAGGAAGAGAAGTATTTAGTAATGAACCTCTTAGCATTGAGCAAGGAATTAATTTTTTTGCTAATGACCCTTTATTATTTGAGCCAGGAACAAAATATTTTTATAACAGTTATGATTTTAATTTGATTTCTTTAGCAATGCAAAATGCTAAGAATGAACCTTTTGAGTGGTATGTGAATGAAAATATTTTTATTCCTCTGAAAATGGAAAATAGCGTACCTGACACAGGCTTTATTCTTCCTAATGAGGCTATTCCTTATTCAGGAAGTGGTAAAAAAACATTTAACAAAGCTACTGATGTAAATAACTTCTATAAACTTGGTGGTGGCGGATTTCTTTCTACTGCAAATGATATCAATCGATTTGGAAATGCTATTTTAGGAAAAACTATTCTTTCTCCTGATTTACAGAACATTATGTTAGAAAGTCAAAAACTAAATAACGGAAGTAATACAGGGTACGGAATTGGCTGGCAAGTAGCCAAAGACTGGAATAATCGTTTATATTACGGACATATAGGTAACGGAATAGGAGGTTTTGCTTGGTTTTATATTTACCCTGAAAGTGAAGTTGTTGTAACTATGTTATTCAATATTACTAATCCTTCTATTGGTTCATATATTCATAGAATTGTTGATTATATAATACAAGGTTCTAAATATGTATCTTATGATGCTCCGAACTATCCTTCTCTAAAACAAAATAACAATGAAGCCTCCGAGATTAACTTCATAGAAGAAACAGCTTTGGATAGTATAAAAAGTCTAAACTAACAAAAAAAGCTTTCTAAATATTTAGAAAGCTTTTTTTGTTATAAAATATTAAGCACTTGTTCTTTTATTTTTTCGAGTTCATTTTTCATTAAAACAACAATTTGTTGCATACCTGCGTGACTTGCTTTAGAACCCAATGTATTTATTTCTCTTCCCATTTCTTGGGCTATAAAACCTAATTTTCTTCCATTAGATTGAGGCTCATTTAAAGTTTGAAGAAAATAATTCAAATGATTGGAAAGTCTTACTTTTTCTTCGGTGATATCTAATTTTTCAAAATAAAAAATAAGTTCTTGTTCAAAACGATTTTCATCTACACGCTCAGCTATTTCTGCTACTGATTTTTCTAATCTTTCTCTAATAGAGAGTAATCTTTCAGGATCTAATTTTTCAATTTCAACAAGT
Source organism: uncultured Capnocytophaga sp. (assembly GCA_937919265.1). Lineage (GTDB taxonomy): Bacteria > Bacteroidota > Bacteroidia > Flavobacteriales > Flavobacteriaceae > Capnocytophaga. The sequence continues at coordinate 5,262 of CALFOY010000026.1, forward strand.
AATTTTTTTATATTTTCTATACGAAGTTCAAAATCTTTTTGTAAATTTTTTCCTTCTTGAATACGAAATTGCTTTAATTCTGCAAGAGCTTGTTGTATAATATTTTCTATTTGTTTGTACTCTTCCTCCTGAATTTCTTCAGTGGGAATAACAAGAGCATCAGGCATACGAACAGCCATTTTAAGAAGCTCTGTTGTATCCGCATTTGGGATAATTTGCAACATTTGATTAATATATCCTTTTACAATATCCGCATTGATAATTGTTGAATTTTTGTCAGAAGTATTTTCTATCGTTAAGGTTAAGTCTATTTTTCCTCGTTCAAGAGTATCGGCTATTTGCTTACGAATTTGTAGTTCCTTCTCTCTATAAGCTTGGGGAATACGCGTATTTAGGTCTAATGTTTTACTATTTAAAGATTTTATTTCAAAAGTTATTTTTTTCTGAGTAAGTAGTAAAGTGCTTTTCCCAAAGCCTGTCATGGATTGTATCATTCCTTACAAATTTTATATTGAATTTTTATTAAAATTTCATAATAGAAATTATATTATCTTTTATTTCAAATAGATTTTCAGAAATAGGGTATTCTGTATTATGATAGGTTTCTTGTACATATTGACGAAGTTTTTCCACTTCTTGTAGATATTCACTTCCTGTAATAATAAGCTCATTTTCAGTAGGAATACCCACTACAATATTTCCTTTCACAGGGAAATTTTCTTTTGTCCAAACCTCTGGAATTATTAAGAAACTAGCCTCAAAACGTCCGCCTGCTGATATTTCAAACCTTGAATTATCTCCCTCCAAATTTACTTCAACCTGCGCTACTAAGTTTTCAACAGCTAAACTTTTCAGAGAATTTTTATTTAAGTTAAGAGCTATTAAATCTCTATTTTCCAAACACTTAGAAGCTCCTTTTATTACATAAATAACAAATAACTCAGCATTAAGAGGTTCATAAAAAAGATCTGAAAACTCTATTTTTAGACTTTCAATAAATTGAATATTTCTAACCAATGGAAAAATAAGAGTTTTATCTATTGTATTTTCATTTTGGATAGGTGTAACAACTGGCGCTTCTATGGGTTGAGGCGCTACAACAATAGGTTGTGGAGTTTCTCCTTTTGGCGAAGGTTGCACATTCTCCATTAAATAATTGGCATATCTATCAAGTATTTCTTCTTTGCTGTCTTCATTTCGGTGCATATACTCTGCATATGAATTATCCAAGAAACTTGTAATAATTTCGTTTGGACGACTTTTCACAACCCATTCTAACTCAAAACCTTTTGTAGAAATTATTTCTATTTCTTCATTCTTTGATTTTAATTTTTCTATAAAAGATGTTGTAAAATCAGAAATATGCTGTATACTTTGCCCTACACGATTTACAAAATCTCTCATTTGATAACTATAAGGCTCTGTATCTCTCAATAAAAGTTCCGTTACAATAACTCTTTCATCTGATTTTAAAGCAGTTGTAAAATGATATTGCACCTCATTTTCCGAACGGAATGTTTTACAAATATAAGAATCTGTTGCCTCTGCTTCATCAACAGCTGTAAAGCCTTCTTGTTCATATTCTTGATAAAAATCAAGTTTTAAGTCTTCAAAAAATTTCTTAGAAATCTCTACTTTTAGGTGTTCATCGTAGTTTATAACTGTCAAATCGGCATTTCCATTAGGAGATTTTGCAAAAAAGCGTTCTGTATTAAATATTTCCCAATTTTCTGGCAATGAAATAGTAGAAACAGCATCTAACCAATATCTTTTATAAGTAACTGATTTTAAAACTGTTTCCTCTTCTTTTTTCTTTTTAAACAAATCAAATAACCCCATATTCTTTTTGTGTTTTATCAAAAGGCAAATATATAAAAATATTGTAAAAGCAAAAACAAAAATTATTGCCGCAAAGAAAAGCGAAGCTCCTATAAAATATTTTATATATTTGAATAATATCATAAATTGTTAAAAAAATAAATTTATGTTAATATATTTTTAACTTATAATCAATTTTTAAGGAGGATTTTTATGAGAAAAAATTTTAGTAAAAAGACAGTATTATTACCTTTACCAGTATATATTATAGGAACTTATGATGAAAATGGAAAAGCTAATGCTATGAATTTAGCTTGGGGAGTACAATGTGGTTATCATGAAGTTTCATTGAGCATAGCAAGAGAACATAAGACAATGAAAAATATTTTATTAAAGAAAGAATTTACAATAAGTTTAGCAACTAAATCTACAAAAGATATTGCAGATTATTTTGGAATAGTGTCAGGAAACAAAGTTGATAAAATAGAAAAATCAGGAGTACATATAGTAAAAAGTGAAAATATTGATGCACCAATAATAGAAGAATTTCCATTGACACTTGAATGTAAAGTTATAGACATTCAAGAAGAATTAGGAGATTATAGAGTAGTTGCAGAAATAATAAATACATTGGCAGATGAAAGTGTCTTAAATGAAAAAGGTGAAATAGATGTAGATAAATTAGAGCTTATAACTTTTGATTCACTAACAAATTCATATCGTATACTTGGAGAAAGGGTTGGACAAGCATTTAAAGATGGAGCTAAAATAAAATAAATGAAAGATAATAGATTATTTAGAATACTATATTATATTTTAGAAAAAGAAAAAGTTACAGCAAATGAGCTTGCAGATAAGTTTGAAGTATCAGTTAGAACAATATATAGAGATATCGATTCTATTAGTAGTGTAGGAGTTCCAATTTTTACTACTCAAGGAAAAGGTGGAGGGATAAAAATTGATAATGAATATATCTTAAATAAGTCTTTATTTGATACAAATGAAAAAGAAGAAATAATAGCTGCACTTCAAGGCTTAGAAAAGACAAACGAAGCATATAAAAGTGAACTTATAACAAAATTATCTGCTTTATTTAAAATTAAAAATTCTAATTGGATTGAGATTGATTTCACAAGTTGGGGAAGCAATAACACATATCAAGATTTGTTCAATGCTTTAAAAACTGCAATTA
>CALFOY010000027.1 GCA_937919265.1 uncultured Capnocytophaga sp.
AACCTTTGTTGTTTTTGTGTTAGATTGACTTCTAATGTAACAAAATTTTAACAACACATTTGGAACATTACCGTAAATCTGTAACAGAGCTACAAGCTCACTTCAATGGGGGAGGTGAAATACTCTTGGTTTTTATTAACTCTATTCTTTCCTTTAAAAAAGGTAAAAATTTTATAGCATCAAAATTATTATAATGTTTTTTATATTTAAAAAGATAATGCTCAAAAATAGAATACACAGTATCAGCCATTTTTTCTCTCATTGTGCATTCATCATAATTAATATAATCATCAATTATAATAATAGGGTCTATTATAAGTTCTTCTTTTTGTTTCGAGAATTTCACATAGGTTTTTAGATTTAAGTTTTCCTGAAAAAAAAGTCTAAAATATATTGCTATATACACCCTATAAACATTTTTATCAGAATCAATACTATTTATAAAATGTTTTGAGATAGAATTTTGCCAGTTATAGTCTCCCAAAGTGTGAGAAATATAACTAATCACATTAAAAATTTCTTCTTTTTTAGTTGAGTATTCTAGTTGAAATCTAGTTATTAAAAATATCATATTCTTTTATTTTTTATTTACAGACTTTGTTACCAGCAGGTAACTCACCATTATTATTATCCATATAGTCCTGAAGTTCTTTCTTTTCAGTTACAAGGTCTTGTGCTTTAGTGCCTCCTGTTGATATGATGACTGGATTTAAACCAATAGGAATTGGATTTCCATTAGCATCTTTACCTTTAAAAGCTCCTGCATTAGAACGATTTATTATTCCTTCAGTCATTAGCTTTTTCTGAGAATATCTAGTTTTTATATCTTGTGTTTCTCCAATTTTATATAAATCATTTTGATTTAATTTCACATATGAAGTAGGTTGCACTTTACCTCTCTCAAAAACAGGATACCACCCATCCTCTGCTGCTAATAAATAATAAACATCCAACCCAAACACATCCAATTGCCAGTTATTATCCCCAACATACGCATATAAGTTGGGATTGTTACCATTTAGCTTTATAGGATCTTGTGAGATATACATTCCGCTTTCAGGAGAATAGTAACGATAACGATTATAAGCCAATTTAGTTTCAAAATCATAGTACTGCCCTTGGTAAAGGAATGGTATAAATGGGCGCACATCGTCGCCTAAGGAGGACGCTTTAATTTCTCTTTTTACCCGTCCATATATATCTAACTGTCGATTCCAAACCTCATTCCCTTCGCTGTCAATAGCAAGTATAGGAGTACCCAAGTGGTCGCTAATGATAGAGTAAGCCTTACCATTCACGAGTTTAGCAGTAGGCACAAAGCCTTCAAAGACCCAAGTGGTGAGTTCGGTGTTTTCGGAGTTGTCTTTCTTAAAGGTCTCGTGCAGGAGCACATTCCCGTCCCATACAAAACGGAAGGTGGAAGCCATTCTTCTTTTCTCTAACCTTCTACCAAAGGCGTCATACCTAAACCTATAAGTAACGCCTTTTAGGTCTGTAACAGAGCGTAACGAGCCATTCGCATTCCAAGTATATAAAAAGCCTTTACCGGTGCTTTTGGGGTTTATGCCTAAGTCACGGAGTTCGCTACCACTAAAGAACGGGCGGAAACCAACATCTTTAATGTGTTCTTTAAAAATCAAGTTACCCTCTACATCGTAGTGATAGTAGTAGGTACGGTCTTCTTGGAGTTGGCTGTTTTTATACTTGCGGTCTTTCTTGTCCTTTGTCTCGTATAAGTTACCGAGCTTGTCAGCGGTGCGGAACTGCTCTTCTTTAACAACACATCTGAAACATTAGGTGTCTCTTTACAATATTTAGAGCACATTATAGGCTTAAAAAACTCTTTTCTCTATGGTGGGGAAAGGGAAATAGATTTTTGGTTTCCTTGTATTTTACTGATTGCAAGGTTGTTATAATTTTAACAACACATCTGATACATTACCCCTATTCCCGTAAATGTCATATGCTGCACTCCAAACTTTCTTGCCCTATGTATTGTAAGATTCATTAAGGGATAAGTATTTAGATATTATGGAATATGTGTTTTATCTTTATCTACAAAATCTTTTGAAGTAATCCCAAACTTATCTTTACAAAAATGTAATAACTCCATTATGTCTGTAAATCCATATTCTTTATAATCAGAGATACTTTCATTAAAATTCCAAATATCCTCCTTATTTTCATCTGCTTTATATGTTATGATTTTATAGATATATTGATTTGCCTTAGGAATGTTATTGTCCAATAATTTAATAAAATTCCACATTACAGAGTCTTCCAAACACTCTATTTCTTTTAGATATTCGTATTCTTCTATATCGAAATACATAGAGTATAGTTCAATAAATTGATTTTTACCTTCTTGTTCTATTTCAGCGAAATATTCTTTTTTCTTTATAGGAAAAATATGCTCCATCTTAATAAAAAATTCTTATTACTTTTCCGTCAAATGTATGTATTTGTAGATGAGCTCCTTCTGAAGCGTGATCTCCTATTTTTGCATTTGGATTAAACTCGTCCCAATGATAAGTTCCTCTTTTTCGAGAAGATTCTCTGGGTAACCAATCAGAATCTGATTTTTTTGGTGAAAAGGTGTTTGACAAAGTAGTATTCATATATGCCCCTTGATGTCCTTTTCCTGAAGTTAGAAGTCTTAATAACTCTTCTGCTTGTTCTTTATTATCGACTTTAACTATGGCATTTTTACCTTTTTCTAACTGATTATCTATTGATTTTTTTGCAGAAGAAACACAATCCAACCCAAAAACATCAACCTCTGTATTACTATCAAACACATATCCGTAAAAATTCGGGTTGTTTCCTGCCAAGCCTATCGGGTCTTGTGAGATATATGTACCTGAATCTGGTGAGTAATATCTAAATCTATTGTAATAAAGACCAGTTTCTACATCTTCGTATTGTCCTTGATAAAGGAATGGTATAAACGGGCGTACGTCATCTCCTAATGAGGACGCTTTAATTTCTCTTTTTACTCGTCCATATATATCTAACTGTCGATTCCAAACCTCATTCCCTTCGCTATCAATAGCAAGTATAGGCGTGCCGAGATGGTCGCTAATGATAGAGTAGGCTTTACCGTTTACTAACTTCGCTGTAGGCACAAAACCTTCAAATACCCAAGTAGTAAGCTCGGTGTTTTCGGAGTTGTCTTTCTTAAAGGTCTCGTGCAATAGCACATTCCCATCCCATACAAAACGGAACGTGGAAGCCATACGGCGTTTTTCTAAACGCCTACCGAAAGCATCGTATCTAAATCTATAAGTAACGCCTTTTAGGTCTGTAACAGAGCGGAGTGAGCCATTCGCGTTCCAAGTATATAAAAAGCCTTTACCGGTGCTTTTGGGGTTTATGCCTCTATCGCGTAACTCTCCACCACTAAAGACTGGTCTATAACCAACATCTTTGATATACTCCTTAAAAATCAAGTTACCCTCTACATCATAGTGGTAAAAATAGGTTTGGTCTTGTTGGAGTTGTGAGTTGGTGTATTTTCTATCGGTTTTGTTTTAACAACACATCTGATACATTACCGAACATTACCCCCCTAACGACTCCATATTGTTTCACAATAGTTATTGTCCAAAGGAGATTTCAAGATAGATTTCAACATCTTATTATCATCATACTCAAAAGTATGAATCAAAGTTCCTCCTTGAATACACTTTTTATTAAACTGCTTTTTTATGATCTTAACAAGTTTATTACTATCATCATAAATGTACTCTTCTTCTCCTCCACCCATTGTTCCTTTCGAGTAGACCTTTGTTATTCTTTTATTATTATCAAAGATAAAAAAACTAACATTTAAAAGTTCTTTTGTATTATTAAAAAAGACACTTTTTGTATAATCTTTTTCATATAGTAGAAATTGATAATAAAACTGCTCTGGAATACTAATACCTTCTTTTACTTCTATAAGGTTATTTTCTTTATCAAACCCATAGATATACAGTCCTTTTGTACTTTTTATTTTATTAATGTCCTTTATTGTTTTTCCTTGCTTGAAGCCTACTCTTTGAAAGGAAAAAGGTGTTATTTCATAGAAAGGTCCCTTATAATACTCTCTTTTTGAAATTTTGTTTTCTACATTATTTTCAAAGAAATCAAACATTTCCTTATGAGTATCAAAAATTATACTTAGTTCTTCTTGTGTCATATATTTAAATTTTAAAAGTTCCATTTCCCCCCGCTAGCGCAAGCTTGCTGCTTGTGCCCAATTCAAAATTCAAAATTTGCCAATTCCCCTCGCACTATTTACAGCGCATTATAGGCTTAAAAAACGCTTATCTCTATGGTGTATAAAGGAAATTAGTAGGGCAATTATTTTGTATTATATTGATTTTTAATGAAATAAAAAATTAACAACACATCTGAAACATTACTGTCTTTCTTGATAATCTATAATATCGCCAAAATGCTGATATAATTTTTTAATTATAGTTTCTTCTGGAACTCCAAGGGTAAGTAAGTCATAAGAAGCATATTCTATTATAAGCTCACTATCTTCTACCCCTCCTACAAAGAAACATATAAATAAATCAAATAATTTTTTTTCCACTTCTGACATTTCTTTAAAAGTCTTATATTTTAATAAAGTATTTGAGACTTTTTTATTCAAGATAATTGAATTATTCAGAAATTCTTGATCATTATTCTCAATATTAGCTATTTGATATTCAATTTCTTCTATTGATATTGGAAATATAGAAAAATTTATTAAATGGAAGAATTCTGAGATAAATAACACTTCCTTTTTTAAAAAAGCGATATTATCTGTTACATATTCATACCAATAGTCTGTTATTTTATCAATTAAATAATCTAATTTATTTTTTTCCTCAGCCTTCATTTTTGTCTTTTACACTTAATTTTTTTAGTATTAATTTACAAAAGTAGCCCCCCCCCGCTGTCGCAAGCTTACAGCTCGTACCCAATTCAAAATTCAGAATTCAAAATTCTCTCCCTGTCCCACTCGTCTCACCTGTCCCACTCGTCTCACCTGTCCCACTTGTCCCACCAGTCCCACTTGTCCCACCAGTCCCACAATTCAAAACTCCCCTCGCACTATTTACAGCGCATTATAGGCTTAAAAAACGCTTATCTCTATGGTGTATAAAGGAAAATAGCAGGGCAGTTCTTTTGTATTATATTGATTTTAAAGTTATTGGAATTTTAACAACACATCTAATACATTATCAAGGATTAAAGAAATATTATCTTTACTTATACCAAGCCCTCTCAGGTTTAGAAAAACCTTTTAATAGTATTTTATCAAGATACTCTGGGTCATAAAATTCATTCCATGGTCTGATACCTAAGTACATTTCAAGTAAAGGTATACCAGGTCTTATTACATCATAATGTTGTTTTCTTAAAGACTCATCATCTAAATCTACATTAGTAAGGTTCATATTGAGAGTAGCTATTACCTTCCAGCGTCCTGTTTCTAAATCGTGATATGTCATTCCACAAATCATAAAAGGAGTACAGAATATCTCTGGTGTATTTTTTACCAATTCGTCCAATTGAGATATGTCATCTATGATAATATCATAGAATCCCCAAATGATATTATACACTCCTTCTTCGTGTTTGCGAACAGCAATCATACTAATGGCACTATATTTACCATTAATTAAAGGTACTGAAACTATCATTCCTACCTTTGCTTCAATTTTCTTTTTTTTTGCCATATTTAAATGTTGTTTTAATTATTTCTTTGCATACAACCTCCCGCATTTTTGTAGCTTTCTTCCCCCCGCTGTCACAAGCTTGCTGCTCGTACCCAATTCAAAATTCACAATTCTCTCCCCGTCCCACCTATCTTAATAGCTAGCATCCTAAATTCACCATCACATCTTATACATTCAGCGTTAGTTTAGCCCATCCTGCATTTCTGGCTTTCTCCTTGTCGAGAGGGGTAAAGCCTTTCTTTGTTTTTTTGATAGGGATTAAAGATAAAATGGTTACTTCATCATCTATGTCTTCTTCCTCTTCTTCCTCCTCTTCCTCCTCTTTGGTTTTATTCCAAGTGACATCACTTACATAAAATCCTGCCAAGCCTTCAGGTGCGGTAAGGGTATTGAAAGGAGGAGTGTCTAAAAGCAGGTAATCCCCTTCTTTGATAGACTTTCCGCTTTGTATCAATGTAATGGCTTCTTTTAAGAAATGTATAGGGAAAAGGTTCGCACCTTTGGTATTATAAAAGTTCCAGTATTCAGGCACTACAAGGCATAACTCAATCATTGGTTTCTGTAAGGCATACAAGCCAAAAGTAAAGAGTACTCTTCTCTTTATCTTGCTTCCTTGTACCATTTTTATAGCGACATTCCCTTTATTTTCTATATCTAAAGGAAAGATTTTTCCTAACTGCACAGTGATATAAGTGAGTATGCCAACTCCCTCAATGGGGTTATCTACCCAATCAGGGAGCTGAGAAAGCGCCTTCGCTCCTTTACTTTTCAGTAATTGTTCTATTTCTTTAAAAGGTTTCGCGTAGTCTAACGGTAATGTTCCCAACTTTCGGTGCATTCTATTCACATTGGCATTGTGCTCTATAAGAAGTTTTACAATATCTGTATGTCCTTTCTTTACAGCATACATTAAGGGAGAAAGCAAGTCGGTATCTTTTCCATCTACTTTTGCATTATGAGATAAAAGCCACTGAACCGTAGCTATGTTTCCATAACCAGCAGCTTCTCCCAATGGCGATAGATATCCCTTATCAGATAAGTCAATGTCAAATTTCACTTTCGAGTAAAGCCAATCTAACATTTCAGGATTACCAAAAGCAGCCATAGAATGCAAAGCTGACTCTAAAACATCTTTATAATCTTCAAAGAATAAAGAAGGTTGTGTGGCATAAATCTTTTTTAATTGAGGCAGATTATTTTTCTCTATAGCCTCTACTACATCGTTGAATTTATACATAACTTTTATAGATTATTCTGTAAATTGATTATTATTATTTTTTCTGCTAATATCTTAAGCGTTTCTTCTCTCCCCCCCCGCTGGTGCGAGCTTGCTGCTTGTGCCCAATTCAAAATTCATAATTCCCCTTGCACTATTTATAGCGCATTATAGGCTTTAGCCATTTTGTATTTTACTAATAGTTAAGTTGTTGTCTTTTAACAACACATCTGATACATTGCCAACTCACCCTACTTTTTTTGTATAACAAATCTATCTTTTGTTCCTGTACTTAGAATTTTGATATTATTTAAGTCTACAACATATAACATTTCCTCAAAATTTCTTGTTTTAGGCGGAATAGAACTTGATAAGTCGCAGTCTTCGAAACTAACAAAATCACCAAAAACAGCCTCTGAAAAATCTACATTTTCTAAAACTGTTCTTTCTCTCTTTCTATTGTTATATATACCATTAAATGTAACATCCTCCAACTTTCCAATAAATTTACAATTACGAAAAGAAGAGTCGTTAAAATTTATATTTTTCAACTTACACTTATCAAAAATACAGTTGTCAAAAAATGGATACTCAAAATATTGTCCTTGAAAATTACATTTTTGAAATAAACAGTTTTTCAATATTCCTCCATCTACACCAATAGGTATATTTCTCATATCAGCACTAATGAATTGGCAATTTATAAAATCACATCCCCATAGACCAATATGATTAAAATTACTTTTAAAAAATAAGCAGTCTTGAAAAATACAACTTTCAAAAGCTGTGTTCTCAAAAACAGTGTTTGAGAAGTCAAAATCATCAAAATTTTGCTTACTGAATTTTGTAAAAGTACTCCAAGATTTTTCTTTATAATTAATATTTTTCATAACATTTATTTTAAGTTCACCAATAAACACCTTCACCCCGCTTTCGCAAGCTTGCAGCTTGTGCCCAATTCACAATTCATAATTCCCTTCGCACTATTTAGAGTGCTTTATAGGCTTAAAAAACGCTTATCTCTATGGTGGGTAAAAGGGAATAGTAGGGTAGTTCTTTTGGATTTTACTGATTAGTAAGTTGTTGGATTTTCAACAACACATCTGATACATTACCTTGAAGTATACATTTAATATATTGAAATCATAGCTCTAACCTAATAATATTTAGTCTTAATAATACATATTATCAGTTATAAGAATTATTTTTATGAATTAGACAATAATAAAGGTTCTTTTAACATCTCTTCATAAAGAGATTGCCATAGTGCCACTTTACCTAACTCCTCTTGGTATTCAGATACTAACTTATTATAGTATTTATCTAACATTTTTATGTTAGACTTCCTATCA
>CALFOY010000028.1 GCA_937919265.1 uncultured Capnocytophaga sp.
GTATTTCAATAGATTAGCAAAAGTGTGACAAAAAGTCAGTTTTTTAATTTGGGTATTGTGTTGGTTTTTATCTAATTTTGCATTCAAATTACAAAATTAAATATTATGGGAATTTTTGATAAAAGAGAAAATTATAAACCATTTGAATATCCTGAGGTTATGCAGTTTGTGGATATGATGAATAGAACTTTTTGGGTGCACTCAGAAGTTGAATTTACAGCTGATATTCAGGATTTTAAATCTAATTTAACAAGTGAAGAAAAAGAAGCTGTAAAGCGTGCTTTATTGGGTATTGCGCAGGTGGAAGTTTCTGTTAAAACTTTTTGGGGAGACCTTTTTGACCTTTTTCCAAAACCTGAATTTAATGGGTTGGGAGCTACTTTTGCTGAATGTGAATTTCGTCATTCAGAGGCTTATTCTCGCCTTTTAGAGGTTTTAGGTTATAATAATGAGTTTCAGAATCTTTTAGAAGTGCCTATCTTTAAAGAAAGAAGTAAAATTCTTAAAGAATATTTAGCTAAAAATAAAGAAAATACTCTTGAGAGGATTTTATTTTTTACATTAATTATAGAAAATGCTTCCTTATTTAGTCAGTTTGCTACTATTTTATCTTTTACTCGTTTTAAAGGATATATGAAAAACGTAGCAAATATTATTGCTTGGACTTCCATTGATGAACAAGTGCATGCCAATGCTGGTATTTTTATAATCAATAAAATATTTGAAGAAAATCCAGAGCTTAAAGAACGTGTAAAAAGTGATGTAATAGAATATATACAAAATTATATTCAATTGGAAGACAAAATGTTAGATTGGATTTTTGAACAAGGCGAATTGAAATTCTTTACCAAAAAAGATTTACAAAACTATATGCGTTATCGTCTTGATGATTCTCTTACTCAATTAGGTTTAGGGAAACCTTTTAATGTTACTCAGGAAGATATTAAAAATATGTTATGGTTTGAGGAAGAGGTATTTAGTAATGAATTGGATGATTTTTTTGCTAAACGCCCTACAGCATATACAAAACACGATAAGTCTATCTCAGAAAATGATTTATTTTAAATAAAATTAATAATAAAACCACAAATCTAAATATAATGAATTTAACACCAGAAATTGAAAAAGAAATAGAACTTTGTAACGACCCTGAATATAAATTGGGAGAGTATATTTATATGGGAATGGCGCTTGTTGGCTCTCATAGAGTTTGCATATCAGTAGCTTATAAAATAGATTATTGCTTAAAAAAAGCAAAACAGTTTTTAGAAGTAGATGAAAATATCCATTTTACTCATATTAATAAAGTTAAAATAGGAGAGAAAGAAGCAATGCATAGGTTTGTTATAAATAGTTAAAATTTAATAAGTTTTGGGTTTTTCTCAAAACTTATTT
>CALFOY010000029.1 GCA_937919265.1 uncultured Capnocytophaga sp.
AGATGTGTATAAGAGACAGAAATAATATAACCATCATTTTTCAGTCATTAGGATATAAAACAATATTAAAAACGATTGACAACCCCAATTTCCCATTAGAATTAAATATTCAACTTTTTGAAGAAAATTTAGTTTTAAATGAAGTTGTTCTTACTAACAAAGACAACCCCGCAAATGAAATTATACGTAAAGCTATTACTGATAAAGTTAAAAATTATAAAAAAAGTAACGCTTGGGAAGCTGATTTTTATTCTAAGGGAATGTTAAAAGTTACTAATGTTCCTAAAAAAATGTTTGGTATGACAATAGAAGACACTGAAAAAGTTCTTGACTCTACAGGAAAAGGTATTGTATATCAGTCTGAAACGATTTCAAAAGTTAAATTTCTGTATCCAAATCAAATAAAAGAACACATTATAGCTTCTAAAGTAGCTGGAAAAAACAATAGTTTTAGTTTAAACACAGCTACAGAAGGTAATTTTGATTTTTATAATAATTTCTTAAATTTTGAAACAAAAATCATTTCTCCAATTGCTGATAATGCATTTTCTTTTTATAAATATGAATTGGAAAGTTCATTTTATGATAATTATAAACACCTAATTAACAAAATTAAAGTCATTCCTAAGCAAGATAAACTTCCTGTTTTTGAAGGATATATTTATATCGTAGAAAATTCGTGGGCTATATATGGTATAGACCTGTTACTCAGAGGGTATAGAGCGCAACAGCCTTTTATAAACGAGTTAAAAATAATTCAAAATTTTAATTATTCTGATAATTTTTGGAATAAAAATCTACAAACTATCTTATTGAAAGCTAATTTTTTAGGTGTAAAGATAGAAGGAAATTATTCTTATGTATACAATAACTATATTTTTACAAATGATTTTAATAAAAATATATTTAACGCTGAAAAAATAATTTTTGATAAAAATGCCAATAAAAAAGATAGCATTTACTGGAATAATTTTAGAAAAATACCTCTTACAGAAGAAGAAGTTAATAACTACCATAAAAAAGATAGTATAGAAAAAATCTTAACTTCTGCTAAATATTTGGACTCGATAGATAAAAAGAATAATAAATTTTCAATATCAGACATTATAATGGGGTATTCTTACCAAAATTCTACTAAAAAAATTAACTTTTCATACGATGGACTTTCAAATTTAACTTCAATTAATTTTAATAGCGTACAAGGTTGGAATATGAATTCTGGATTTAATTTCCAAAAAAAATATACTGAAAAAAATGCATTAACACAAATTAAAACAAATTTTGAATATAGTTTCCCTGAAAATAGAATGAGAGTTTCAGGAAATTATTATCATTTATTTAACACAATTGACTATTCTTTTCTAAATATTTCAGGAGGAAGCAAAGTAGAACAATTCAATGCAGCAGAACCTATTTCTGAATTAATTAATAGCTTAAGTTCTTTATTCTTTAAAGACAATTATATGAAAATATATAATTCTGAATTTGTGAGTGTTAGCTACGGACAAGAACTTGTTAATGGTATTCGTTTAGTTGGAAATCTTACATTCAATTATCGAAAACCATTATGGAACACTACTGAATATGCTTTCTTAAAAAAAGATAAAATTTATACTTCTAATAATCCTTTATTACCAAATAATTATACAGATAACTTTGAAAATCATTATATTACCAAACTATCTCTTTTAACAATTTTTAATATTAAACAAAAATATAAATCTTATCCCGATAAAAAAATAATTGAACAAGATAGTCGTTACCCTTCTTTTTATTTACATTTAGCTAATATTTTTAGTTCTAGTAAAAAAAGTTATCAGCACCAAACTATCTCAGGATTAATAACTTACAATCCAGAATTCGATAATAAAGGATATTCTGATTTTTATATAAAAGGAGGTTTATTTTTTAATGCAAAAGATATTAGTTTTATTGATTATAAGCATTTTAACGGAAATCAAACTCATTTTTCACTTAATAAAGAAAATAATTCTTTTGGTTTATTACCTTATTATGCTTATTCTACAAATAGAAATTTTGCAGAAATTCATTATAATCACCATTTTAAAGGTTTTATTTCCAATAAAATCCCTTTATTCAATACTTTACAATGGAATTTTGTAGTAGGTTTTCATCAATTACATAGAGAAAAGCTTCGTCCTTATCAAGAATTCAGTATAGGATTAGAGAATATAGGTTGGGGTAATTTTCGTTTTCTTCGTGTAGATTATATTAGAGCTTATCAATCAGGTTTTAAAGAAGATGGTATTTTATTTGGAATCACTTTTTAAATAAAAAACAGAGTGAATTAAAAGATTCACTCTGTTTTTTATTTTATTAAATTTTATTAAAGTGTTACTCTCCAATGGAAAGGATCTTCACTTTTATTATATTGAATATTAAGAATAAACTCTTTAATTTTTGATGCATATGCATCTTCTGGACGATTGAAGTTATATTCTTTTCCTTTATAACTAAAAGCAGATACAGGACTGATTACTGCTGCCGTTCCACAACCAAAAATTTCTTTAAGAGAACCATTTTCAGCAGCTTCAATAAGTTCTTTAACTGTAATTGGACGAACCTCTACTTTTATTCCTAATTTTTCAGCAACTGCAATAACACTTTTTCTAGTTACTCCATCTAAAATACGTTCACTTACAGGAGATGTGATTAAAGTATCATTAATTCTGAACATTACGTTCATTGTTCCGCACTCTTCTAATTTTTCGTGAGTTGTATCATCTGTCCAAATAACTTGTTGATAACCTTCACCTTGAGCTAATGCTGTTGGTAAAAACTGACCTGCATAATTACCTGCCGCTTTAGCAAAACCAAAACCTCCATTAGCAGCTCGGCTATAATAATCTGCTATTTTTACTTTCACTTCACCTGAATAATATGACTGAACAGGAGAAGTTATTATAGCAAAACGATACTCTTTTGAAGGAGAAGCGATTACACCTGCAGAAGTAGCTATCATAAACGGACGAAGATATAAAGCATTACCAAAACCTGGCTTTATCCAATCTTTATCTATTTTTAATAATTCTTTTAACCCTTCATCAAACCATTCTTCTGGGAAATGGGGCATAGCCAAACGCTCACAAGATTTATTTATACGAGCATAGTTCTCTTGTGGGCGAAATAAATGAATTCCTCCATTGTCATCTTTGTAGGCTTTCATTCCTTCAAAAACGGCTTGTCCATAATGGAAAACACTCGTTGAAGGATCTAACTGAAAAGGACCATAGGGTACAATTTTTGGAGTTTGCCACTGACCATCTTTATAGTCACAAATATACATATGGTCTGAAAAAACTTGACCAAAGGATAATTTTGAAAAATCTACTGAATCAATTTTACTTTTAGTAGTTTTCTCAATAATGAGATTAGACTTTGTACTACCCATAATATATAATTTTTTGTTAGGCTAAGTTACTACTTTTTTTTTGATAAAACTATAAAAACTTTTGTTTTATGAATATAAAAT
>CALFOY010000030.1 GCA_937919265.1 uncultured Capnocytophaga sp.
TATTTATTCTTTTTAAAAGTATATTTTATTTGCCTTAATTGTATGTTTTTTTTAGAAAATAAAATATATTTTATTATAAAAAATTTGCTGTTAAAAGAAATTTATTTACATTTGACCCCTGAAAAATATTGTTAGATATGATATTGAAACTAAAAAAAATAACACTTGCAGTAGTTTCTTCTGTATTAGTTGCTTGCGGTGGCGGAGGAGATAGAGGAGAGTTGGTTGGTGTTAAAGGAAAGCACTGGAAACAACCTAAGCCTTATGGAATGACATTAATTCCAGGGGGAGCCTTTATTATGGGTAATTCAGATTATGATAAAGCTCATTCTGAGGATGCTCCTACAAAAACAGTAACTGTAAGCCCTTTTTATATGGACGAAACAGAAATTACTAATAGTGAATATCGTCAGTTTGTAAATTGGGTGAGAGACTCTATTGTTCGTCAAAAGTTAGCAGTAATGGCGGAGGAAAGTGGGCAGTCTGCTGGTAGTGAAGGGATAGGACAGTTTGCATTTTTAGACCAAGAGCCGGATAAATTGAATGCATATGATAAATATATGTATGAAAATTATGGAGATGGTAAAAATGGTGTTCAAACACGTAAAATCAACAGAAAAGCAAAATTGATTTGGGAGAAAGAGAAATACCCAGATGAGCATTATGTTGAGGTTATGGATTCTATGTATGTGCCTCTAGAAGAAATGTATAATGGAAAACGTCCACTAAAAGTTGAAAAATTAGTTTTCAAATATCAATGGTTAGATATGGAAGCTGCAGCTCGTTCTAAAAAAGGAGGTAGAAAAGACTTTATAAAAGAAGAGGTAGTTAGAATTTATCCAGATACAACAGTTTGGATTAAAGATTTTGACTATTCATATAATGAGCCTATGCATAACGAATACTTTTGGCATGAAGCTTATTCTGAGTATCCTGTTGTAGGTGTTTCTTGGAAACAAGCAAAAGCTTTTTGTGAATGGCGTACAATATATAAAAATGCTTACCAAAAGTCTAAAAAACAAAAAGAAACTAACTCTTTCCGTCTTCCTACTGAAGCAGAATGGGAGTTTGCAGCACGAGGAGGCTTAGAAGGGGCTACATATCCTTGGGGAGGTCCTTATACTACTGATAGTAAAGCTTGTTTTATGGCTAACTTTAAACCTCTTAGAGGTGATTATGCAGCTGATAATGCACTATATACAGTAGAAGGGAAATCTTATGCTCCTAATGGTTATAATTTGTATAATATGGCAGGGAATGTTTCAGAGTGGACAAATACTTCTTATGACTCAAATTCATATGAGTATATGTCTTCAATGAATCCAAATGTCAATGATCAAGAAAACAAAAGAAAAGTAATACGAGGTGGTTCTTGGAAGGACGTAGCTTACTATACTCAAGTAAATACTCGTGATTATGAGTATCAAGATTCAGCACGTAGTTATATAGGTTTCCGTACAGTACAAAGCTTGATGGGAGTAAGAAATACTATCCGTAAAACAGGAGATTTAACAAATAGAAGATAATAAAAATAAAACATAATTAAGTACAGTATTAAAAATTAAAATCGATTAAAAATGGCAAAATCAAAAGCAACAAAGAAAATCATGAATATGGTTTATGGTCTTGGGGCATCAGTTGTAATTATTGGTGCATTATTTAAAATTCTTCACTGGGAACTTCCTTTAGGAGCAATTAAACTAGGCGGAGGAACACTTTTGGCTATTGGTTTGATAACAGAAGCTCTTATTTTTGCTATTTCAGCTTTTGAACCAGTTGAAGAAGGATATGATTGGGCTGTAGTATTTCCTGAATTAGCAGGAGGTCAGCCTCGTCAATTAGGTTTTGCAGGAGAGCAAGCACAAGTTCCTTCTAAATCTAATGTAGAAATACAAGCTATAAAAGAATCATTATCAGAAAAACTTGATGGTATATTAAAAGAAGCAAAAGTAGATGCAGAATTGATGCAATCTTTAGCAAAAAGTATTCGTAACTTTGAAGGTGCAGCTAAAGAAATAGCTCCAGTAGCTGATGCTATGGCTTCTACTCATAAATATGGAGAAGAATTATCTCGTGCAGCAACTCATTTAGAATCTTTAAATTCTTTATATAGAATTCAGTTAGAAAGAACTGAACTACAAGTAAATGCACAAGAAGGAATGGTAGATAATCTTAATTCACTAAATGCACAAGTAAATTCATTTAAAGACCATTTGAAATCACTCAATGCAGTATATGGAGGTATGTTATCTGCTATGGGAGGTGCTCGTTAATAAACTTAATAATTTATTAATTTAAAAGTAAAGATTAAGAAATGGCAGGAGCAAATACACCAAGACAAAGGATGATTAACCTGATGTATCTGGTATTCATCGCTATGATGGCTCTCAATATGGGGAAAGAAGTATTAAGTGCATTCGGACTTATGAATGAGAAACTTCAAGCAACAAATGAGCGTTATCAAGCAACAAATGAGCAAATTTTAGGAGAATTAGAAAGAAAAGAGCAAGAAAAACCAGAGGAATATAAAGTCCCATTAGAGAAAGCTCATAAAGTAAAAGAATTATCAGATCAGTTTTATTCATATCTTTCATCTTTAAAAGATGATATTATGAAACAAGCTGAGGATAAAACTGATTATCAAGTAATGGATAAATCTGATTACTTGGATGAAAAATTCTTTGCGGGAGATAATCTAAAACCAGAGGGGAAAGAATTCTTGGATAATATAATTAATTATCGAAATGAATTAATAGGACTTCTAGGTGATAAAGATGAAACTCTAAAAGCTACTATTAAAGATCGTTTCAATACAGGAGATGATAATAATAAAGTAAAAAATCGTGAAGGGAATATGCTAAATTGGGTAAATTATAATTATGAAGGATTCCCATATATAGCAGCCGTAACTAAATTTTCTCAAATGCAATCTGATATTCGTCAAACAGAGCAAGATTTCTATAAGGCAATGTTAGGTGAGAAAATGAAAGATGAGCTTTCAATGAGACATTATACTACATTATTAGAACAATCTCGTGGAGCTTATTACCAAAACCAACAATTTGATGGAGCTATTGTTCTTGGTCGTAAAGATAATTCTACTAAACCTAAACGAGTAGAACTTTCTTTGGATGGAAGAAAATTAAGCGAATCAGATTATGAAATAGCTGAAGGTAAGATTAAGCTTAAAGTTAATACAGGAAATGTAGGTGATCACAAAATAACAGGTACCCTTTTCTATGAGCAAGATGGTGAAGAAACACCTGTTGAGGTAGCACAACAATTTACTACAATACCTAAACCTAATGAAGCTGTAATTTCTGCTGATAAAATGAATGTTGTTTATAGAGGAGTATCTAACCCTATGACAATTTCTATGCCAGGAGTACCTGATAATCAAATTACTGCATCTGCTCCAGGTCTTACTAAAAAAGGAGGCTCAAGTTATGTAATGAATCCAGGTACTGGAATTAATGAAGTTACTATTAATGTTACAGGAACAATTGAAGGACAAAAGTTCACTTCTTCTAAAAAGTTCAGAGTAAAAGGTTTACCTAAACCAGAGGGAGCTATTTTGAGAACAACAGGAGCAGTTAAGTTAGCAAAACAAAATATTCTAGCAGGAGAAGTTTCTGTTGCATATAATGATTTTGATTTTGATTTAACTACAAAAGTAAATTCTTTCCGAATATTAGTACCGGGGCAACCAAGTGTTGTTGTTCAAGGAAATAGAGTAAGTGCTAGTCCAGCAGCAGCAGCAGCAGTTAATAGAGCGAAAAAAGGAGATGTTATCCAAATTTCAGAAGTACGTTATTCTGTATCAGGATATAGTGGAACTCCAGTTCCTGCAACTCCTATTTCAATCGAAGTGTTATAAAACTAAATTATTATGAAGCATATTTTGAAAAAGAATATAGCGAAAATATTTTCTTTATTCTTGTTATTATTCTGTCAACAGTCTTTTGCTCAAGCAAATTTATTAAATGCAAAAACACCAGATCAAATAGGTGTTAAGAGTGAAGCTCAAAAAGAGGCAGATAATGACCAACCATTACCTTATGGCTATGTAGATGATAGAGATATTATGTGGTCTACTACCACTTGGGAGATTATTGATTTGGAACAAAGATTAAATTTTCCTTTATTATTCCCAGTAGATACTATTGATATTAGTTCTGATAGACGTTCTCTCTATGATGTTCTCATCAGAGCAATGAAAGAAGGAAAGCTAAAAGAAACTTATGTAGATTCTTATTTTACAGAGAAGAAAACATATGAAGACTTGAAATATAGTCTTTCTAAAGCCGATACATTGGATGCAGGTTATGAAATATTGAATACTGGAGGACAACTTCCGCCAGAATATATAGTAAGAACAGACCTTACAGCCAAAGATATCGTTCAATATCGTATCAAAGGATTGTGGTATTTTGATAAAAGACAAGGAGAACTTAAATATCGGTTGTTGGGTATAGCTCCTGTGGCACCAGATGTTTCTACAATAGGGACTAATGATGCTCAGTCTAATCTTATAGAACTTTTTTGGGTTTGGTATCCTGGTGCTAGAGAAATATTGCATCATGCAAAAGTATTCAATCAAAAGAACTCTGCTAGACCTATATCGTTTGATCATTTATTAAATTCCAGACGTTTTTCCGCTGTTATTTATAAAGAAGATAATGTGTATGGAGATAGAGAGATTAAGAAATATCTTCCAGATAATGCAATGTATCAACTTCTTGAAGCAGAGCGCATAAAAGGTCGTATTCGTGATAGAGAGCAAGATATGTGGACTTATTAAAATATATAAAAGCTATCCAATTAGGATAGCTTTTTTGTTTTAAATTATTATATAATTTTTAACTACAGTTGCAGTCTGTTCCTCCACACTTTTTCTTACTTTTCAAGAAAAATTTTTTAATAAAGAGAAATAAAGCAATTCCTACTAGGCTATAAGCTAATATGTCTTGTATCATACACAATATAATTTTATTACAAAATTATTGAAAATAATTGATATTAGAAAGAATTAATTGAAATATAGTAATTGTTTTATTATCAAATATTTATAATTTTATTTTTTCAAAAAAAGAATAAATAATTTTAAGTTGAAATTGGAAACTTTAAAATTAATCCGTATTTTTGCGCTAAATTAATCAGAAATAATGAAAGAAACAGATATTATTATAATAGGAGCTGGTCCCACAGGGCTTTTTGCTGTATTTGAAGCAGGTTTGTTAAAGTTAAAATGCCATTTAATAGATACTTTACCGCAGCCAGGGGGGCAATTGGCAGAATTATACCCTAAAAAGCCAATTTTTGATATACCAGGTTATCCAAGTGTAGGGGCGGGAGAATTGATTGATAATTTGATGGAGCAAATTAAACAATTTCAACCTGAATTCTCTCTTTCACAAACTGCTGAAACTATTGAAAAAAATGAAGATGGAACTTTTGTAGTAACTACAAATAGAGGAACAAAGATTAAAGGAAAGGCAGTTGCAATAGCAGGAGGTTTAGGGACTTTTGAGCCTCGAAAGCCTGAGTTGGATAATATAGAGCAATACGAAGAAAAAGGTGTTGAGTATTTTGTACGTAACCCTGAAATTTTCAGAAATAAAAAAGTAGTTATAGCTGGAGGAGGAGACTCAGCTTTGGATTGGAGTATTTATCTTTCAAATGTAGCTAAATCAGTTACATTGGTACATCGTAGAAACGAATTTCGTGGAGCTTTAGATTCTGTAGAGAAAGTAAAAGAACTAAAAAATCAAGGGAAAATTAATCTTATCACACCTTGTGAAGTTGTAGAAATTAAAGGGAAAGATAAAGTAGAGTCTTTAATTCTTGAAAAAGAAAATGCAGAGAGAGAAGAGATAGAAACGGATTATTTTATTCCACTTTTTGGGCTTACTCCAAAGTTGGGACCTATTGCTAATTGGGGATTAGAAATTGAGAAAAATGCAATTAAAGTAAATAATGCGCTTGATTATCAGACAAATATTGAAGGAATTTATGCAATTGGAGACATTAATACTTATCCTGGTAAATTAAAACTAATTCTTTGTGGGTTTCATGAGGCTACATTGATGTGTCAGAGTGTTTATAATAGGTTAAATCCTAACAAAAAATATGTTCTTAAATATACAACAGTTGCTGGTGTAGATGGCTTTGATGGAAGTAGAAAAGAAGCTGAAAAAGCAGTAATTAAGTCTATTGATTAAATAATAACATAAAAGAGTTTAGATTTTATCTAAACTCTTTTATCATTTTTAGGCAATTTTCTTTATCTAAAATTAGTTGTTTCTTTAGAGATTCTAAATTTGGGAATTTTTGTTCCTCTCTTAAAAAATCTAAAAAATGTATAGAAATATAAGAATCGTATAAATCTTGATTGAAATCAAAAAAATACACTTCAATAGAGGCTCCTTTGTTTTCAATAGTTGGATTTTCACCAATGCTTAGCATTCCATAAATTTTATTTCCATTAATAATACTATAAACCAAATAAACCCCAATTTTTGGAATGATTTTATAAGAATTTTCAATGCTGATATTCGCAGTAGGAAAACCTAATGTTCTACCCAGTTTCATTCCGTGAATAACTTTTCCTGTTAAGGAAAAATGATATCCTAAATATTGATTAGCTATATTTATATCTCCTTGGTTTAGGGCATTACGTATTTTTGTAGAGCTTATGGAGATATCAGAAACTTCCTGAGCAGAAATTTCTTCTACATCAAAATGAAATATTTTTGCAAATTCTTTTAAATCAGAAATATTTGCTGCTCTA
Source organism: uncultured Capnocytophaga sp. (assembly GCA_937919265.1). Lineage (GTDB taxonomy): Bacteria > Bacteroidota > Bacteroidia > Flavobacteriales > Flavobacteriaceae > Capnocytophaga. Next base: position 6,791 of record CALFOY010000030.1, read on the forward strand.
TTTTTCCCGAAACGGTGGTCATAGCCAATAATTATTTTTTTGGCATTGAGTTTTTTGTGTAAAATATTTTCAACAAATTCTAGGGCTGACAGGTTAGCAAAATTTTGGTCAAAAGGCTGAATAACAAGCTGTTCAATGCCTTTTTCTTCAAGTGTTTGAGAGCGTTCTTCAATGGTTTGAAGAAGTTTCAGAGGTTCGCTTGGGTTTAGAACAATTCGAGGATGAGGGAAGAAAGTAAAAACTGTAGGAATAAGTTTTTCTTTTTTGCTAGCAAGAATAACTCGTTCCAGAATTTTTTGATGCCCAATATGTACACCATCAAATGTGCCAATAGTAACTACACTTGGCGCAAATGAATTGAAATTGGAAATATCAGTTATTATTTTCATTGAATAAAATTAATTGCAAAAGTATTAATTTTAATTAAATAAAACAAAAAATAAAATATAATTTATCATAATCATAAAGTAATTAAAAAGGAGGTATTTTGTAATAAATGGATAAGATTTAAGATAAGTTATTAGCTTTTTTCTTTATGAATATGATGTAAGTGTTTAGTAGGTAATTAGTTAGTAAAATATAAAATTTTCATATAAAAAAAGTGTAAAAAATTATGTTTTTTAATATTTTTTTCTTAATTTTGACACATTAATTCTTAATAATAGTTATTATGGGAGTAAATATTTTTTTCATATGTTTTGTTTTTTTTGTTTTTTTATGTTTATTGTCTGTTTTTTTTACAGTAAAGCAACAAACCGCAGTTTCTATTGAACGTTTCGGAAAGTTTCAAAGTATTCGCCATTCTGGGTTACAAATGAAAATTCCTATTATAGATAGTATCGCAGCTCGTATTAGTTTGAAAATACAACAATTGGATGTTATTGTTGAAACAAAAACCTTAGATGATGTTTTTGTTAAAATAAAAGTTTCTGTGCAATTTGTTGTTATCAAAGATAAAGTTTATGATGCTATTTATAGACTCGAATACCCTCACGATCAAATAACAAGTTATGTTTTTGATGTTGTTCGGGCTGAAGTGCCTAAAATGAAGTTAGATGATGTTTTTGTTAAAAAAGATGATATTGCTATCGCCGTAAAAAGAGAGGTACAAGAATCTATGGAAACTTATGGCTATGATATTATAAAAACATTAGTTACTGATATTGACCCTGATGCGCAAGTAAAGGCAGCAATGAATAGAATTAATGCTGCTGAACGTGAAAAAGTAGCAGCTCAATACGAAGGTGATGCACAACGTATCCTTATTGTAGAAAAAGCAAAAGCAGAAGCCGAAAGTAAACGATTACAAGGGCAAGGTATAGCAGACCAACGTCGAGAGATAGCTCGTGGGCTTGTAGAAAGTGTAGATGTTCTTAACCAAGTAGGCATAAGCTCACAAGAGGCTTCCGCACTGATTGTAGTTACACAACATTATGACACCCTTCAATCTGTAGGGCAAGATACTAAAAGTAACCTTATCTTGCTTCCGAATTCACCACAAGTTGGGTCAGAAATGTTGAATAATATGATAGCTTCTTTTGCAGCCTCCAATCAAATAGGAGAAATGTTGAAAAATAAAGAGTAAAATTCTAAATTTTAGAATCCAATATGTATGTTTAAGAATGGAGAAACGATGCGAAAGTATCGTTTCTCTTTTTGTAAAAAAAGGAAGATTTCTTTTAAGAAAAAATATTTTTTTGTGAATAATCATAAAAATGTTAATAAAAAATCTATGAAAAATATTTTTTTATTTTCGTGTTGTTTTTTATAATAAAAAATAAATTAAATAGTTGATAATTAGGTTTATATACTTTATTTTGTTTTAAATTAAATATTTTAATCTATAAGAGAATAATTAAAAAACATCATAAAAATACAAAGAAAATGATAAAAAAATATAGAATTGCATTTTTTACATTATATTTGCAAGCTAAAATATAAAAAATAAATGAAGAAATGGGGTTTTTTACTGATTTTTGTATGTTTTGTAAGGCAATTTGCCTTTGCTCAATATAACGAAATTGGTGTATTTGTCGGAGGGGCAAATCCTGTTTCCGATATTGGTAAAGCAATGTACATTAACCCTACCAAATGGGCTTTTGGGCTTTTGTATAAACGAAATATAAACAAACATTTTTCTCTTCGTGCAGATGTAAAATGGCTTTCCCTTTGGGATAATGATGTGTATTCAGATATTTCAGCAAGGCAAAATAGAGGTTTTTCTTTTGAAAACAAAATAAATGAAATAGGAGTAGGGATAGAGTATGATTTTTTACATTTTGATACTCACGAACCTTTTTCAATTTTGCTTACACCTTATTGGCATACAGGGATTTATTATTTTAAAATGGATAATTTGTATTTTCCTGACATACAACAATCAAAATCTCCTTTGGTGGTAGAACATCCTGAGCGGGTAGAGAGTTGGGCTATTCCTTTTACACTTGGAGTGAAAAGCCGTTTAGGAAATACACGATTTCTTGTAGGGGCAGAAGTGAGTCTTCGTTATACATTTACGAATAATTTAGATGGAAGTAAAAGTAGGCCTACAACGTGGTTTGGTAATTTGAATAGTAATGATTGGTATTTTGTTTCAGGAGTTTATGTAACTTATACTTTTGGAACAAAAAAATGTCAATGTTTTAATTTTTAATTGATGGCAGAGAATCTTGATAAGACAAAATTGCCCCAACATCTTGCCATTATTATGGATGGAAATGGGCGTTGGGCAAAGAAACAAGGTAAATTGCGAGTTTTCGGACACGAAAAAGGAACAAAAGTAGTACGAGAAATTATAGAAGCAGTAGCTGAAATAGGTATTCCGTATCTTACTCTTTATGCTTTTTCTATGGAAAATTGGAAACGTCCATCCTTTGAAGTAGAAGCCTTAATGCGTCTTTTGGTTAATGGATTGAAAAAGCAAGTAGCTATAATGCACCAAAATAATATAAGACTCAATGCTATTGGAAATTTAGAGTCTTTACCCAAAGCAGTGCAAAAAGAACTTCAAAAAGCCTTAGAAATTACTAAAAATAATACTCGAACAACAGTTACTCTCGCTCTTGGATATAGCGGACAAGAAGAAATAACTCATGCAGTTACACAAATAGCCCAAGGAGTGAAAGAGAATACAATTTCTTTAGACGAAATAAATCTCTCATTGGTAAAAAAGCATCTTTATACTACTGATATGCCCGAAGTGGATTTGCTTATTCGTACAAGTGGAGAATATCGTATTAGTAATTTTCTGTTATGGCAAATTGCTTATGCAGAATTATATTTTACAGAAGTGCTTTGGCCAGATTTTTCAAAAGAAGAACTCCACAAAGCCCTTTTAAATTATCAGAATAGAGAACGAAGATTTGGAAAAACCAGCGAACAACTTAGTTAATATGATAAGAAAACTATTTATAGCCGTAAGTATTCTGTTTTCTTTTGTAGCCCAAGCACAAGAAGAAAACACCCAAACACCTCAAAACACTTCCGAGCAAGAACTATCTCTTGAAAATGGAAAACAATACCAAATAGGAGGCATTTCTGTAACAGGAACAAAACGTTACAATGCTCAAACAATTTTAACAGCTGCTAACATCAATGTAGGAGATACAATTACTATCCCTAGTGAGAAGTTTAGCCGTATTATTCATAAGCTTTGGGGGTACAAATTATTTAATGATATTGATATTTATATCACTAGAACAGAAGGAGATAAAGTTTTCTTAGAGCTTGCTATTTCTGAAACCCCTTCTCTTACTGAAGCTTTGGTAACAGGAGTGAAAAAGAAAAAAAGTGAAGAAATAATAAAAGATGCAGATCTTAAAAAAGGAGCAAAAGTGAACGAAAGTCTTATTGCAAAAACAAAAGACTATATTACTAATAAATACAAAAAAGAAGGCTATCTTAACACAAAAGTACATATTGCTACAAAAGAAGATACTACTGACGCTAATGGTGTTAAGATGTTGATAAACATAGATAAAGGCAATAAAGTAAAAATCAATGAAATAGCTTTTGAAGGAAATGAAAAATATAATGATGCAAAACTAAGAAAACAACTAAAAAATACAAAACAGCGTTTTTTTGGTCGTTTCTGGAAGCGTTCAAAATATGTTAAAAATAAATTTAATGAAGATTTAGCATCTTTGGTTGATTTCTATAAAGAAAATGGATATCGTGATGCTCGTGTAGTTAGTGATACTCTTTTTAATGATAATAATGATATATCATTGAAAATCAAAGTAGAAGAAGGAAATAAATATTATTTTGGTAATATAAAATTCTTAGGAAATTCTGTTTATAACAATCAAACGCTTAATAGAATTTTAGGGCTTGAGAAAGGAGAAGTTTATAATGGTGTACAACTTCGTAACCGAATTAATAACCCTAAAGACCCAGATGGCAATACAGTTGCAAATTTATACCAAAATACAGGATATTTATTTTCAGATATTTCTGCGGTAGAAACTTCTGTGGTTAATGATACGATTAATATTGAGGTACGTGTAAGAGAAGGAAAACCTGCCTACTTCAATAATATTTCTGTAACAGGGAATACCATTACGAATGATAGAGTTATTTACAGAGAACTTCGTACACGACCTGGGTATCTATACTCAAAAGAAGATGTTATACGTACCGTGAGAGAGCTTTCTCAATTAGGTATTTTTGATGCTCAAAAAATTGTTCCACAAGTAAAAAATCCTGACCCAGTAGCAGGAACAGTAGATATTGAATATGAACTTGATGACCAAACAAGTTCTAGCCAAATAACACTACAAGGAGGATATGGCGGAAGTGGCTTGGTAGGAACATTAGGTTTGAATTTTAATAATTTTTCTATTCAAAATATTTTTGATAAGAAATCATACAGACCACTCCCTATGGGAGATGCTCAGAAGTTAGCTCTCAATTTAAGTGCAGCACGCTCATATAGAGTATATAGTTTCTCTTTTATGGAACCTTGGATGGGAGGTGAAAAACCAGTTCAGTTTTCTGTTTCATTCAATCATTCTGTAAATTATGATTATAATTATTATACCTATGATGTTGATAAAAGTAAACGCTTCTTGATTACTGGGGTTTCTGTTGGTTTAGGGAAAAGATTGAGAGTGCCTGATGATTATTTCCAATTGTCTCAATCTATTGGATATAATTATTATGATTTACAAAATTATAATACTACATTATTTACTTTTGGTAATGGATATTCTAACTCTTTATCTTATACCATATCACTAAGTCGTCGTTCAAGTGGTCCTAACCCTATTTATCCTCTTGGCGGAAGTGATTTTAGTATTACAGCCAAAATAACTCCTCCATATTCGTTATTCAATGGAGTAAATTATGGAGAATTGCAACAAAGAAGAGCGCAAGCTGTGGAAGATGGAAATTCAGGAGAAATTACCAAAATAGACCAAGAACGATTCAAATGGTTAGAATATTATAAAATTCGAGCAAATGGAACTTGGTATACAAATATTGTGGATAAGTTAGTTCTTCGTACAAATGCTGAATTTGGTTTCTTAGGACATTATAACTCACAACGTGGAACAGTACCTTTCGAGCGCTTTTTTGTAGGAGGAGATGGAATGGCTTATTATTCTATGGACGGGCGTGAATATGTTCAAATGAGAGGTTACCCAAATCAATCTCTTTCTACTAGAGATGGAGATGTGATATATAATAAGTTTTCTATGGAGCTTCGTTATCCTATTACTCTTAAACAAACAGCTTCTATTTATGCTCTAACTTTTGCCGAAGGAGCTAATTCTTTTGGTTCAATGGGAGAATATAATCCGTTTGAATTGAAACGTTCAGCAGGTTTAGGATTGCGTATTTTTATGCCAATGTTTGGTTTATTAGGGTTTGATTTCGGATATGGGTTTGATAGCATAAAAGGCTCTACACAACGTAATGGTTGGGAAACGCATTTTATTTTCGGACAACAATTTTAGTGCTTTTTTCATAATAAAAACCTTTGAAATTTTGTTCAAAGGTTTTTTTATTTACTTTTAAACAATTATATTTTTATGAAGAAAATAAATTATCTTTTTTTTATATTAGTTTCATTTTCGGGCTTTTCTCAGCAAATAGATTTATCTTTACAGTTGGATAATAAAACTACATATTATCAAAATATGACTTCAAAAGTTACAGCAAAACAAACAATTAATAATGAGGAAGTTATAACAAGTGTAGAAGTAAAAAGCCTTTCAGCCTTTAAATTTGGAAAAGAAAATCAAGGTATTTTGCCAACAGAAATTACTTATAAAAGTGCTGAAATACAGATGAATACTCAAATTCAAGGAAAAAAAATTCAATTCGGAGCTATAGAAGAGAATATTAAACAAGTGGCAAAAAATATAACTAATATCCCATTTAAAGCAGATATTAGTGTAAAAGGGAAAATATTAAAAATTAATGATAATTCAGATATTTTTGGTCGAGCAATGCGTATTTTTATAAAAAAATTACCTAAAAATACCTTTATTTCGGCAATGGAACAAAAGCAGATACAAGAACAAGTTCAGAAAAGTTTTGGAGCAGAAGTTCTTAAATCGAATTTGGAAAATATATTATCTATTTTTCCTCGTAATAGAGTTGCAATAGGTGATAAATGGGAAATACAAACTTTTTTAGTCAATGATTTGAATATCAAAATAACAACAACTTATACTCTTTTAGCTGTTACACCAGATGAAATATTAATAGAAGGAAAAGCAAATATTCATTTTGAAAAAGAACCCATTCAGTTAGAACAAGGACAACAAGTTTTTTTCACAGCAAGTGGTGATATTTCATCTGAAATAAAATTAGATATAGCCACTAAATGGATAAAGGAAGCTCGTTATAAGCAACAAATTAAAGGGAAAACGGAAATAGAAGGAGATCTTACTCATAGAGTTAGAAGCTCTATTCCTTTTGATAATAGCTCCGAAGTGATAATTAATAATATTCAAAATTTTAAATAATTCATTTTCAGTAAAATGAAATATAAATGGAATTTAAAAGCTTTGCCAGATGAAAGTTCTGTATTATGGTTGTGTTCAGAAATATATAAAACGGCAAAACCTGCACAGCGCTCAATAGTTCAGCTTCTTTTACAAAGAAAAATAGAAACTTATGAGCAAGCTAAGAAATTTTTTAATCCTTCACTTAAAGATTTACATAATCCATTCGAAATGAAGGATATGGATAAAGCTGTACAGAGAATTTTGCAAGCTATTGAAAATCAAGAAAATATATTGATTTATGGGGATTATGATGTAGATGGTACAACAGCTGTTTCGCTATTTTATTTATTTTTATCAGAATTGTATAATAATGTAACTTATTATGTTCCAGATAGATATAAGGAAGGTTATGGAGTTTCTTTTCAAGGGATAAATTATGCAAGTGACAATAATATTTCATTGATTATAACTCTTGATTGTGGTATAAAAGCAATTGACAAAGTTGATTATGCTAAAGAAAAAGGAATAGATGTTATTGTTTGTGATCACCATACTCCTTCAAATGAATTACCAAAAGCAGTAGCTATTTTGAATCCAAAACAGAAGGATTGTTCTTACCCTTATGACGAATTATGTGGTTGCGGAATAGCTTTTAAGCTTGCCCAAGCTATAAATATAGTTCTTGAACGACCAGAATCGTTTGTTTTTAAGTATTTAGATTTGGTAGCTATTGCTATCGCAGCTGATATTGTTCCTGTAACGGGCGAAAATAGAATATTATTGGCTCAGGGGCTTTCATTGATTAATGAAAAACCTTCTATTCCTGTCCGAAAGTTACTCCAAACAGCAAAACAACCTTACACAACAACAGATTTAGTTTTTGTAGCAGCCCCCCGAATTAATGCAGCTGGGCGTATAGCTCACGCAAATTTGGTAATAGAATTGCTTACTCAAAAGCAAGAAAAAGAAATTATTTCTAAAGCCTACGAGATAGAATATCTCAACGATAAACGTAAAAGACTTGATGAAGAAATAACACAAGAAGCGTTGGTTCAAATTGTTGAAAATCAAGAAGAAAATAAAAAAACAACCGTTGTATTTCAGCCTTTTTGGCATAAAGGAGTTATCGGAATAGTTGCTTCTCGATTGATAGAAAACTATTATCGACCAACACTTGTTTTTACAAAAAATGAAGATAAATTAGTAGCTTCAGCAAGGTCTGTAAGTGGTTTTAATATTTATAATGCATTGGAAGCTTGCCAAGAATATTTAGAGCAATTTGGAGGGCATAAATATGCGGCAGGGCTTACCATAAAAGAAGAAAATTATAATAAATTTAAAGAAGCTTTTGAGCGTATAGTTAGCCAAACAATAGATAAAGAACTCCTTGAACAGAGGATAAATATTGATTTAGAAATCAAATTAGAAGATATTTCTCCTATATTTTTTGAAACATTAAAAAGATTTGCTCCTTTTGGACCAGAAAATATGACACCTGTATTTTTATCTAAAGGAGTAAAAGCAAAGGAATTCAGGACAGTTGGAGATGGTTCTCATTTGAGAATTGTATTAACAAATATTGAAGAAACAGTATCTTTTGTAGCTATTGGTTTCGGCTTAGCAGACAAAAAAACAATTCTTGAAAAAGGGCAACCTTTTGATATAGTGTATCAATTGGAAGAAAATATTTGGAATGGAAGGGCAAGTATTCAAATGAAAATTAAAGATATACAATAAAATAAAAAAAATACCTCAAAAGGAGGTATTTTTCAACTTAACCAATAAATTCCAATATTATGAAACGATGCAAAGATACAATAATTTTAATAATACAATTTCTATTTAACGATAAATTAACTAACAATTTGTATCAAAGTTGCAATTTGCATCTTTTTTCCAATTATTTTTATATATCCCTTTTGCTGAGTTTATTTGATTTGCATTAGCTTTAATACAAGTAAGGTTTCTATTTCCAGTAGCGTTAAATTGCCCTCCTGCTCCACTTATAAAAACACCTACTCCTGAGATATCTAATTTTACTAATTTGTTGTTACTCACATTGATATTAATTAATTGTCCTCCCTTAATAGTAAGCTCTGTAAAGTTGTTATTAGATACATTTAGCTCTTCAAGGTCTATTAAATATTCAATACCATCAAGAATATTTCCGCTTAAATTTTTCCCTGAAAGGTTTAACCTTTGAATACTTTTTATTTCATTCTCATCTAGAATACCGTTATTATTTTTATCATAACCATTCTGGACTAAATATCTCCCAAGTGGGCTGTTATTTATACCAGAATTGTTATTTTGGTTGTTAGAGCTATTATTTCCAGAGTTATTGTTTTGGTTATTTGTATTACTATTTCCGGAATTGTTATTTTGGTTGTTAGTGTTGCTATTTCCGGAATTGTTATTTTGGCTGTTAGAGCTATTACTACCAGAGTTATTGTTTTGGTTATTAGTGTTGCTATTTCCAGAATTGTTATTTTGGCTGTTAGAGCTATTACTTCCAGAATTGCTGTTTTGAGATTCTGTTTTATTAGATGGTTTTTCTACAACATTACTACTATCAAATTTATTACAATTTGAGAAAGCAATACAAAGAGCAAGAATAAGTACTTTTTTCATTGATATATTTTTAATTAGTATTTAATTACAACCTATTACAGATAAAGTAGTGTGTTTGTCTATACGGAAAGAATTAGGTTTTAGTTTAGGTAAATTTACTTGATTATTATTTACTTTTATACAAGATAAATTAGGATTGTTTAAGGAAGTAAATATCCCTAAACTTAAGTAAATAGAACCTGAAATGTCTAATTTTGTAAGTTTTTCATTTCCACTAATATTCAGGTTTGATAAGGATTCTAAAGCAATTGTAGCCTCAGTAAGTTCATTGTTAGATAAGTCTAAAACTTCCAAATTTCTGAGTTTTTCAATTCCTGTAAGGTTTTTTATTTTTCTTCCAACTAGGGAAAGTTCTTTTATTTTATCCGCTTCATCACTATCAATGGTTCCATTTTTGTTTATATCATAACCATTGTTAACAAGGTATTCTTCAAATGAGCTAGCTTGCGTAGGCTTTTTACCTCCGATACAATTTGGGTCAAGTGTTGTATTTGTATCTATGTCCCAATTATTTTTTTCTTTTTGAGAGTTATTGCTTCTAATGCATTGAAGGCCAGGGTTTTTAGTTGCGTTTAGACTTTCTAAATTATAACATTGGGAAATGTCCAATTTTACTAACTGATTATTTTGTAAATTAATTTTTCTCAGTTTTTGGCTTTGATAAGGGAATTCTACTTCACTGAGATAATTGTTAGAAGCATCTAAATTTTCTAATGAAGTAAATAAATTAAGCACTTTAAGGTCTTTTAGTTTTTGACCAGAAATGTTTAATTCTTTTATAGAGTTTACTTCTGTTGGGTCAATTTTTGAATTATGGTTTTTGTCATAATTATTATTGAATAACCATTGTTCTAAAGATAAAGATTCTGTTGGATGGCTTTTTTCTTCAACTTTCGTTTCTGTGGAATTTTTTGTACAACTTACCAAAGAACCCACGCCTAATAAGAATAAAAAAAGATGCTTCATAATTTACACAAATAAATTTTGGCAAAGAAAAAATTTTTTATTTGAATAACATAATTTAATTAGATAAAAAATAGTTAAATATATACATAGAATTAACTAAAATTCACGTAAAATATATTTTTGAAAAAAGAATAAAAAATGTAATTTTGCATTTTAAAAATTTAATTAGATATAATGATAACTCTTAAAGGATTATATAAATCGGCTCGGTTACGTTCTCTGCCTTTGTCTTTATCTGGGATTATTTTAGGGAGTGGTATTGCTTATGGGCAAGGCGTTTTTCGTATGGATATTTTTCTTTTAGCACTTTTAACGACTATGCTTTTTCAAATTCTTTCAGACTATGCAAATGATTATGGAGATGCTCAAAAAGGAACCGATAATGAACATCGTTTAGGTCCCATTCGTGCAATTCAGTCAGGAGAAATTTCTCTTTCTGAAATGAAAAAAGTAGTTGTTATAACGGCTGTGTTATCCGCTATTTCGGCTATAGTTTTAATTTTTACTTCTTTTGGGGTAGATAGTTGGTATGTTTTATTGTTTGCTGTTTTAGGTGCAGGGGCTATATTTTCTGCTATTCGTTATACTGTAGGGAAGTCAGCTTATGGCTATAAAGGGTTAGGAGATATATTTGTTTTTATTTTCTTTGGAATAGTTAGTGTAGTTGGTTCTTATTTTTTGTATGCCCAAGAACTGGATAGGAGTGTTTTTCTACCTGCTGTAGCCTGCGGAATGCTTAGTATGGGAGTCCTTAACCTCAATAATATGAGAGATATTGTTAATGATAAACAAATGGGAAAGCGAACAATTCCTGTAAAAATAGGATTTACTCTCGCAAAATATTATCATTATTTTCTTATCATTGTGCCAATGCTTTTGATGATGTTATATTCATTGCTCAATTTTCAATTTGGGACACAAAACTTATATATTTTTGCGTTTATACCGCTTATTTTTCATTTATTTTTTGTTAAAAAAACGAATGAGCCTAAAAAATTAGATAGTCAATTGAAAGTTGTAGCTCTTTCCACTTTTTTAATGTCTATCTTGTTTTTTTTAGGAAAAATAATATGATTTTTTGAAAATATTTATTATATAGAATAAAATTAAAT
>CALFOY010000031.1 GCA_937919265.1 uncultured Capnocytophaga sp.
TTTCATATCCTCCTGATTTTATTTTCTTTACAAACATAGGGTAGGCTACTATCAGTAGCAAGCCAAAGAGCAACAATGCTAAAAGTGGTTGCCAAGTCAACTCTACAGGAATACCCTTGATAGCGCGATTCACATAGTATTTCATAAAATGGGCATAAGGAAAGATTTGCGCTAAATACTGTATGCTACGAGGCAACCCTTCCATAGGGAAAGTATAAGCCGCAAACGAGAAAGCTATAGCGGTAAAGCCACTGCCTACTGTAAGTGCCGACCTGAAATTAGGCATAAAAGAGACAAGTGTAATACCGATAATCTGATACACAATCACTAAAGCAAAGGTAATAAGTACTACATTCAGCATAGGGATATGTAGAGGTGCGCCGATAAGTCCGAAGAGCAGATAATTCATCCACCACGCTACAAAGAAGAGGGTTAAGGTGTAAGGCAAGAGTTTTCCTACAAGAGCTTTTAGCGGACTACCGCCTGCCTTTTTGAGCCATTGCTTGCCCCTGCGATAGCGGAACTCTATACCCAATACATACACGGTTACCATCATCACTATCATCTGAAACATCATAGGCAAAAAGGCTGTAAGCAGGTAATAGGCATAGTTAGCATAAGGATTGTACAAAACGTGGTCGTCTACCTTTATAGGTTGGGCTTCCACACGTACTTTCTCGGTTTGTTGTCCTTTTTGCATTTTCTTTTTCATCACCAATCCAGCTGAGAAAGTACCTATTGTGGTCTGAAAATCCTTCTGAATAAGACTTGCCCCCAACATAAATTGGTTATTGGTATAGCAAATTACCGATTGGTTTTCGCCTTTGAAGAGTTTCTGCTGAAAATCGGCAGGAATGACAATAAAGCCCATTATCTGTTGTTGCTGGATAAGGCGTTGGGCTTCTTGTTCGTCGGTGAGTTTGATTTTCAGGTCGATGTTTGGGGTAGCATCGAGCATACGCAAAAGGTTTTCGGAGAGCTGGCTTTGGTCGTAATTGATATACGCCATAGGCAGGTCGCGAGGAACACCTTTGTAGAAAATAGCCGCAAAGAACCCAAAGATAATAAAGGGAAGCACCAAAACGTAAAACAGCCGTTTTGGTGATAGGAATAGGTTCTTGCATTCGGTTTTAAAGTATTTCATCGTATAATTTGAAAATTTGTCGATTTGTCAATTTGTCAATTAGTTAGTGTATCTTTAGGCTTTCTCTTTCTCTCTTAGGAACTTTAGCGAGTACTTGCTCGTAAGAGTGTTGTATCATCTCCTTAATAAGGGGGTGAGGTAAATCTTCTAAAGAGACCGTATTCCAATGTTTTTTGTTGAGGTGGTAGCCCGCGACAATCTTGTCGGGGTATTGCTCGCGAAGTTCGACTGCGCGCTTGGGGTCGCATTTGAGGCTGACAAACAAAGGTCTTGTTTCTAAACTTGTAAGCGCAAATATGCGATTACAAATGCGAAATACCAAAATATCCTCGTCAAAAGGCATATCCTCAGTGGCGTGAGGCAAAGACAAACAATATTCTCTGAGTTCTTCTAAGTTCATATTATTCCAATGATTTTAAAATCTGTTTTTGCCGTTCTATTTCTTTAGCGAGCTCTTCCTCTGTGGGCAAAAATGACATATATTTGGTAGCAAAAAGATGTTTGTTTTCAGCTAAAACAGAATACTTTGCTATCGTTTGGTCTGTTTGAGTACAAAGTAAAATGCCAATAGTAGGGTTATCCATTTCTGATTTTTCTAAATCATCAAACATTCTCACATACATATCCAATTGTCCTATATCTTGGTGGGTAATTTTGTCTGTTTTGAGTTCAATGATTACAAAACATTTCAATATATAATTGTAAAAAACAAGGTCTATGAAAAAATCTTGTGTTTCGGTACGAATATGTTTTTGCCTTGCTACAAAAGCGAATCCTTTGCCTAATTCTAATAAGAATTGCTGTAGGTTGTTGATTAGATTTCTTTCCAAATCATTTTCATTATAAGCATAGTGGGTAGGGATATTTAGGAACTCTAATACAGTAGGGTTTTTAATAAACTCATAAGGGTCTTGCTGAAATTCTGCTGTTTTTTGTTGCATTTCTTCTACAACAATGTCTTTTCTTTGTGAAGCTAACAAGCGCTGATAATAAAGTGTGTTGATATTGCGCTCTAAGGTGCGAACTGACCAATGTTGCTCGGCAGTTTCCTGTAAATAATAATTTCTTGCTTGAGTATTTTCAACTCTCATTATCAGTCGGATATGAGACCACGACAATTTGGCACACGTGTGTGCCAAATCTTTTTGTTCGGGAAATAAGAGATAAAATTTTCGATAATCTCTTAAAGTACGTTCGCTAAATCCTTTGCCTAATTCTTTTGAGAGTTGAGCTATAATCTGCTCTCCATAGTTAGCACGCACATTGCCTTGCTGCTCTTCTTTTACAATACGTTCACCAATAAGCCAAAAACCTTCAATCATAGCAAAGGCTGTTGCTTGATAAGCCTTTTGTCGTGCTTCAAGTAGTATTTGTTTGATGTCAATAATACATTTTTGTAGTGTTTCCATATTATTTTTTGTTGTTGATTTACTTTTTATATATCGATACACACCGCCGATAAGTCTTTTTTCTTATCGCGAACAATGCCATAGAAACGATTTTTATACCAAAGCATCTGTTGCTCGTAATCAATAGTGTATTTGCCAATGTCTAATGAATGAATTATCTCTCCAGTTAAGGCATTTATAAGCAAAGGCTTTTGTTTTTTATCACTTATGATAATACGTTCTCCTCTTCGTACAAAGCGTACTGTTTGTCCCGTATTATAACTAAATACCATCTGTCCGTTATTCAATGAAATTCCATAAAAATAACCTCCTTTGCCTGCCGTGCCAAAATATAAAATATCTTTATATTCCTCTACTTCAGTGTAAAGATAAGCAGAGAGTTTATATTTCCAAAGTGTTTTTTGGTTCTGTTTATCTCGGCACGTCATCATAAAGGGAGATTGCATAAAAACTTCTTTATCTCCAAAAGAATAGACTTTAGTATCATTGAGAATTCGTTTTTGAGGGATAAAGCCGAAAGATTGTTTTATCACTTCATTTTCAGTAATTTCAAATACTTTATTGGTTACAAAAATATTGCCAAGTTTATAGTATTCTATGAGCATAAAAAGTTGTTCGTCTTCCCAATAATAGTATACATCACTACTATAGCAAGTTTCTTCTTCCTCAAAAAAGAAAGAAAGTCGTTTTTGTGATGTAAAATCTTCTGAAAAGATATCTACAAGAATATGACGATCTACATACACTCCGTTTTTCACCATCTTTTTAGAAACATCAGCTGAGGCAAATTGCAATACAGCTATTTTCTCCTGAAAAGGGACAATATCTACCACCCTATAATGGCGAAAAGGATTATTAAAAGTATTTAAGGTATGGTAGTTTGTCATATATTACTCAAAAATCTTATTAATCTGTACCGAGAGATTACCATAAACTCGTCAAAGGTACAAAGTTCGGTAAATGTTTTGTGTTCGTAATCGGCGTTTGAAAGGTGCTCTTTTTAGGGGCAAAGATGTTTCTTTTTAGACATCGCTATATTCAAATTGTTTTTCTTCTTTTGGAATAGCAATAAACTTGCTACACAAAGTATCAAACTCTTCTCGCGAAAGCAACCCTATATATTTTTCGGTGTATTCCCTATCCTTAAATGTATAGGTGTAAGTAGATTCAAAAGTTTTTCTTTTATAAATGTCTTCTACTATTTTTGCTTGCTCCTCACTTAAATAAGGACGGTGCGTACGGAGCATATTGGCTATTTCGGTATAAAAAGCATCATCATCGGGAAGGAGTTCATCCATATATAACACACATTCTAACAATCCGTAGAAAATAAAATTCTGAAAGTTATCGGCTAGAACTTCTGCTTCGTTAAAATCGTGAGCAAATAGTACCACCCAAGGTTCAGGGAGAGGGTTTTCTTTATTGTAAAATAAACAATAATAGTCGCCTGCTCCATTCTTTCCAAAAGGGATAAAGAGGTACTCAGGCTTAATTTTATAAAAACTTTCGGCACCGTGTAAGAATTCTATTTCTTCTGATATTTCAGAGAGTTCTAAAATTTCAAAATCCATACGCCCTTCTAAAAGTAATGGTGGATTATCTTTGATTTTAGGGTACTCAAGTTCACGCCAACGAGGACCAAATTGTCCCCAATTGAGCATACCATCCTCATAAAGCTGGTGATATAGCTTGGGGTACTGAAAGTTATAAGTCTGTTCTATTTGTTGTAATAGGTTCATATTGGATGTTTTTTTATTCATAATACCTTCCTAAATCTAATAAATGTCCTAAGAAATGCCAATCATTGGGGATGGTTTCATCTTCGCCTATATAATCACACAAGCCTCGTGCGCCACACTCCAAGAGGTCTAAAGGATTGAAATTGTACCAATCATAGCCCGTTTTGGAGGTGATGCCAAAGGAACGCATTTCGTTATGAAGTTCTTTGTCTTTCATACGGTGGAGTTCAGCTATCTGAAAGAGAATAACTGCTTGGGTATAAGCAAAAGCGGAAAGATGTTCAGTCTCTTCGGGCATTGAGCGAATGCTTGTCCACTGCTCCTCATAAGTAGCAGTCTTTGCACTAAATGCCTCCTTAAGCAGTTCAAGGCAAA
>CALFOY010000032.1 GCA_937919265.1 uncultured Capnocytophaga sp.
CAGATATTATTATAAAAGCATTTGTGAGTTATAATAGTATTTGTAAAATTAATTTATTTTTTACAATATTACATTTAATAAAAGGAGAGTCACATTATGGCTAAATATTTTGATAAATTAAAGGCAAACAAAAGAGTGGTATACTTAAAAGATTTGCCTGCTGCTGTAGAACTTCATGATTATCTGGAGACATCGAAAGAAAAGTATGGCGTAAGTTTTGGAAAAGTGAATTTAGATTCCGCTATTATTTCCTATCTATTTGTAGATAATGTTATTTTTCTTGCAGGAATTAACCAGCGTATTATTCCGGGCATCTTTCCTAGTTACACTCGATTACCAGATGGTAAAAACGAGGATGACTTTGAAAAAGAAGACCTTGAAAAACTCACATCTCTACAAAAAGCATTTGAAAAAGCTATATTGGAAAACAAACCATTCCAGATTGATTTCTCAGAAGATGAAATCATAAAAGTTTTGAAAGAGGTACGTCCAAATCCTAACGGAGATACAGACCTATCTTACTTCAATAGTTGTAACCGTTATACCAAAAGCGAAGTCTATGACCTCATTATGAAAAAACATAATTTCGCCAACCATAAAGAACATGCTTTTTGGGTAAAGCTTAAAAATGTTCCTGCAAATGATGAAAAACTTCAAAATGAACCTGAGTTTTTGGATTCATTTATTGTTGAATATGAACGACTTTCTACCAACAAACAACCCCATCTATCAATGTATTATGACGGTTGCCAAGGCCAAGAAAGAATGGACAAAAATCATCCTGCTTATGAATTTTATAAGAAATGGAATGTATTTGGCATGCCCGGATTGACTATTGAAGAATGGAATGAGTTGACGAGTGATATTGAAAAGCTCAAGAAACTTCATGAAGAATATCTGAAAAATCATCAATAACACAACACACAAAAAGACTATATCTTATTTTAGATATAGCCTTTTTTATTTTATTTAAAAAAATATTTGTGTATTTGTGTTTTTCTATGTTAATATTACATATTTATTTTTTTTATACTTTTTTTATGAATAATTCATAAAAAAAAACTATCTTTGCAGAAAAAAAATATGGCAATACAGATAAAAGGAGATAGAGACTATGAAGATATTCCGTCACTAAAAGCAAAAGCTCTACGTATCAACCTTAATAAAAGTATTTATGGTACTTTCTCAGAAATTGGAGCTGGGCAAGAAACTGTTCGTCACTTTTTCCGCGCAGGTGGAGCTTCTGGAACCATTGCCAAAGCTGTAAGTGCTTATGATAAAAATTTTAGTGATGCTCTTTATGGACCTGAAAAAGACGGAAGATACGTAACCGAAGGGCGCCTTAAAAAAATGCTCTTACACGAAACAAAACTTCTTGAAGATAGACTTCCAAGAGATAAAAACCCTGAAAAACTTTTCTTCACTTATGCCAATACTGTTGCTACTATTGACTTTGCTAAACGATACAAAGGTCACGGCTGGGTAGGTATTCGTTTTCAACTTGACCCTGAAGGTGAATATAATGAAATAATCCTTCACATTCGTTTCCATCAAACAGAAGCTCGCGCCCAACAAGAAACCTTGGGTATTCTTGGCGTAAATCTTATTTATAGTGCTTTTTATCAATCTAATAGCCCAACTAAAATTGTACAATATCTATATGACCATATAGATAAAGATTTGATAGAAATAGATTTGATTAACTTCTCAGGACCAGATTTCTCCCATATAGATAATAGATTAATGAGCTTACAACTCATAAAAAATGGCACTACTGAAGCCGTTATGTTTGGGGCTGATGGACGTAATCTTCTTCCTGCTGAACAATTATACAAAAAAAATATCCTTACCTTTCGAGGTAGTTTCCGACCTGTAACAAAAGTAAATATTGAAATGTTCGAAAAATCTTTAGAAATGTTTTTACAAGAAAAAGATGTCAATCCGAACAAAACAGAAGTTATTTTTGAAATTACTCTTTCAAACCTCTTAGAGCAAGGCGAAATAGATGAACAAGACTTTATGGATAGAGCAAAAATATTATGTTCTTTAGGATATAAAGTACTGATTTCTAACTTTAAAGAATATTATCGCTTAGCCGAATATTACGGAAATTACACCAAAGCTAGAATGGGAATAGGAATGGGAGTTGAAACTCTTATTGCTATTTTTAATGAAGATTATTACACTCATCTCAGTGGAGGAATCTTGGAGGCTTTTGGTAAATTATTTTATCGAGAAATAAAAATATATCTTTATCCTTTGTTAAACCCCGATAGTAAGGAGATTATAACAAGTGAAACTTTAAAAGTTACTCCACAAATGAAAGAATTATATAAATTCTTCAAGTTTAATGGAAAAATAGTTGATATCCAAAATTATTCTAAAAATTACTTAGGCTTTTCATCAAGAAAAGCTATAAAACAAATAAAAAAAGGAGAAGATGGCTGGCAAGAAATGGTGCCTGAAGGTGTGGCAGAAATGATTATGCAAAATGGCTTTTTCGGATGGAAAAAATAATTTTATTAAACTTTAGACAAAATAAATTTTAACAAAAATATCAGATTTTTTATTTGTTTATATAAATATTATTCAATACCTTTGTAGCTATGTTAGACTATTGAATAACAAATGAAATAATTTAATAAACGATTAATATATTAAAAATTTTATTACTTTTATTATGGATGTAAAAAAAATAATGGCTTCCTTAGAAGCAAAGCACCCAGGTGAAAAAGAATATTTACAAGCTGTTCACGAAGTTTTAGAGTCTGTTGAGTCTGTGTATAATGCACACCCAGAATTTGTAAAAGCAAAAATCGTTGAACGCATTGTTGAACCAGATCGTATCTTTACTTTCAGAGTAGATTGGGTTGATGACAAAGGCGAAGTTCAGTCTAATCTTGGTTACCGTGTACAATTTAATTCTGCAATAGGTCCTTATAAAGGAGGAATACGCTTTCATAAAGCTGTAAATCTTTCTATGCTTAAATTTTTAGGTTTTGAACAAACTTTCAAAAATGCCCTTACTACTCTACCTATGGGAGGGGCAAAAGGAGGTTCTGATTTTGACCCAATAGGAAAATCAAATGGCGAAATTATGAGATTCTGTCAAGCTTTTATGCTTGAATTATGGAAACACATAGGTCCAGATACAGACGTTCCTGCAGGAGATGTAGGTGTTGGAGGACGCGAGATAGGATATATGTATGGTATGTACAAAAAATTAGCTCGTGAATATAACACAGGAGTACTTACAGGAAAAGGTATTAACTGGGGTGGCTCTCTTATTCGTCCAGAAGCTACTGGTTATGGAGCTCTTTATTTTGTAGAACATATGCTTAGAAAATTAGGAAAATCTATTGAAGGTAAAAGAGTTATTGTTTCCGGATTTGGTAACGTAGCTTGGGGTGCTGCTCAAAAAGCAACTCAGCTTGGAGCTAAAGTTATCGGTCTTTCTGGTCCTGATGGCTGTGTAGAAGTACCTAATGGAATGACTCACGAAATGATTGATTATATGCTTGAACTTCGTGCTTCTAACCAAAATATTGTAGAACCTTTTGCTAAAAAATTCGCGAAAGAAAGTAAATTTACAGCTGGCAAAAAAGTTTGGGTTATACCTACTGATATTGCTCTTCCTTCAGCTTTCCAAAATGAATTAAACGAAGAAGATGCTAAAACATTGATAACTAATGGTGTAGAGCTTGTAGCAGAAGTATCTAATATGGGTTGTACTCCTGAAGCTATTAAAACTTTCCAAGATGCTAAATTACCTTTTGCTCCTGGTAAAGCTGTAAATGCTGGTGGTGTAGCTACTTCCGGATTGGAAATGACACAAAACGCAGCTCACCTTTCTTGGACAAAAGAAGAAGTAGATGAAAAACTTCATCAAATTATGGAATCTATCCATAATGCTTGTTTGAAATACGGACAAGAAGATGGTTATATTAACTATGTAAAAGGAGCTAATATTGCAGGATTTATGAAAGTTGCTTCTGCTATGTTAGATCAAGGAGTTATCTAAAATAATATTTAATACAAAAAAGCCTGTTATATTAATGTAACAGGTTTTTTTTATATTTGAATCAAAAAAGTAAAAAAAGCTTTTTATTTTATAAAAAAAATAGTATTTTTGCGAAAACTATTGTATTGTGCAAGAACCTAAATATGTATTAATGACGCAAGAAGGAACTTATCTGGTAGAATATCTTATTGGAGAAGTTGTTTTCAGTACAAGTTTGAGTAAAGCTATGATTTTCTCAGACCATAAAGTTGCTTTGCGTTTTAAGGAACTTTTATATCAACGTTTCAAAATTATTACAAGTGTAAATACTTATATATATTAATTATATTTAGATAATTTTACTATAT
>CALFOY010000033.1 GCA_937919265.1 uncultured Capnocytophaga sp.
GGAAGTGTCTTATTCTCATACGACTGACAAGTTTTTCCTCCATCTAATACAATGCTTGGGGCATAGCCAGAGATATGTAATTTACCATAACCTCCTCCCTGATTTTTCTTATTGCAGATATGCGCAATAATCCCTCTAAAAGTGTAAATAACACTTCCATACTGATGAAAATGAATAGTAATGTTCTGCCCTAAGAGTTCTTGAGAGTTTTTCATTACTTGCCCTTTAAAGTCATCAATAGCTGTATCATTGACGATAATAGTAAACTCATCGTGGGCATTGGTATGTTGGGTAAGATGGGTTTCAAAAGTAGCATTATCTAAGAACCCTTTACCATCAATAGTAAGGGTAACCATCACTACAGGATTAGCCTTGTCCACTAAAAAATCTTGAAAGTTTCTCACAGAAGCAAAGTGGGCAAGATCATCAGGGTGATTGGTGCGATAACCAGTGAATTGTTCATCTTTTGTACTCATAAGATTCTCTTTTTAAAGGGTAATTTATTGGGATAATTTAGTTCAAATATATTGCTCTATTTGATTTTGCAATAGAAAACACTTTTTATAAATTAATTTTCCATTGCTTTTCAAAAGAAACTCCTCCGATGATAA
Organism: uncultured Capnocytophaga sp.; assembly: GCA_937919265.1. GTDB lineage: Bacteria > Bacteroidota > Bacteroidia > Flavobacteriales > Flavobacteriaceae > Capnocytophaga. Next base: position 612 of record CALFOY010000033.1, read on the forward strand.
GTTGTTGTGCCGATATAATAAGCTCTATTTGTAGAGGTTCTGCACTATTGGCATTAAAATCTTCTATAAAGTTTACACAAAACGCCTTCTTAAAGACAAGTTCTTGCAGCTTACTCATAGCATCACGGCGATAGTAGATAATCTTACCATCTTTGGTCTCATTATTATCTCTCATCCACTTAAAGAAATCAGGTTCTCCTGTACTTTCTAAGCGGAGATGTATTTCGCCTCCTGTAGGCATTCCTTCAGGTAAGCCTGTTCTATCTCTACTTTGAGAAAGTTCATATTTGCAGGCTAACACATTGTAGGTTTTTCCGTCTAATTCCAATTTAACTTTGAAAGACATATCTATATTATTTTAGAAATTACTTTTATTTTCGTCTATTTTAAGCAAGAAAGGGTAGCACCCTAAAGCGCTACCC
>CALFOY010000034.1 GCA_937919265.1 uncultured Capnocytophaga sp.
GAGATCTAGTACGGTCTCGTGGGCTCGGAGATGTGTATAAGAGACAGGAATAAAGATGGATTATTCATATTAAAATTGTATTTTTGCCCCCTATTATTCAAACTAATGAAAAAAGAACAAATTATTGATATACAAGGAGCCAGAGTCCATAATTTAAAAAATATAGATGTAAAAATACCTCGTAATCAATTAGTTGTAGTTACAGGGCTTTCAGGTAGTGGAAAATCTTCTTTGGTTTTTGACACGATTTATGCCGAAGGTCAGCGTAGATATATTGAAACTTTTTCAGCTTATGCTCGACAATTCTTAGGAGGATTGGAGCGACCTGATGTAGATAAAATAGATGGACTTTCACCTGTTATAGCGATAGAACAGAAAACAACATCAAAATCACCTCGTTCAACGGTAGGAACAATCACAGAAATATATGATTTTTTGCGTTTGCTTTTTGCTCGTGCTTCTGATGCATATAGTTATGAAACAGGAGAAAAAATGGTGAGTTATAATGATGAGCAAATACAAGAACTTATTCTTAAAGAATATAAAGATAAGAATATCAATATTTTATCTCCTGTTATTCATTCAAGAAAAGGACATTATAGAGAACTATTTGAACAAATAGGAAAGCAAGGTTTTGTAAAAGTTCGTACAGATGGAGAAATTCGGGATATTGAGTACGGAATGAAACTTGATAGATACAAAACACACGATATTGAAATTGTGATAGATAGAATAAAAATTTCTACTGATGAAAATACGAAAAAACGCTTAAGTGAAAGCATACAAACAGCAATGCATTACGGAGATGGAATTTTGATGATCTTAGAACAAAATGCAAAACAAACTAGGTATTTTAGTCGGAATTTAATGTGCCCTAGTACAGGAATTTCATATCCTTTGCCAGAGCCAAATATGTTTTCTTTCAATTCTCCAAAGGGAATGTGTCCGCATTGTAAAGGTTTGGGAGTGATAGAAGAAGTAAATCTTGATAAACTTATTCCAGATAAAACACTCTCAATTCGTAAAGGTGCTATTGCTCCTATTGGAGAAGAAAGTAAAACTTGGATTTTCAAGCAATTAGAAATTATTTTACAGAAATTTGGACATAAAATGACAGACCCTATTTCTGAAATTTCTGATGAGGCTTTACAGCTTATTCTGTATGGAGGGAAAGAAAAATTTTCTCAAAAATCTGAAACTCTTGGTATTACACGTGATTTTTCTATTGATTTTGAAGGAATTGTTAATTTTATCCAAAACCAATACAATGAGTCTGAAAGTTCTTCTGTACAACGCTGGGCTAAAGATTTTATGGATGAAAAAGAATGTCCTGAATGTAATGGTAGTCGATTAAGAAAGGAAGCGCTTTATTTTAAAATTGCAGAAAAAAATATAGCTGAGCTATCTTTGATGGATATTTCAGACCTTACTGATTGGTTTAAAGATTTATCTAAAAAATTATCTGATAAACAAAGAAAAATATCAGAAGAAATCTTAAAAGAAATCTTATCTCGACTTGGATTTTTACTTGATGTTGGCTTAGATTATTTGTCTTTGAATAGAGGTTCCAAATCACTTTCTGGCGGAGAAGCTCAACGCATTCGATTGGCTACTCAAATAGGCTCTAAACTAACAAACGTTTTATATACCTTAGATGAGCCAAGTATTGGACTGCACCAACGTGATAATGAACGACTTATAAATTCTCTAAAAGCACTAAGAGATATAGGAAATTCTGTTTTGGTTGTTGAACACGATGCTGATATGATTTTAAATGCTGATTATGTAATTGATATTGGACCAAAGGCTGGAAAGAATGGAGGTAATATTATTTTCAAAGGAACTCCAAAAGAAATGATGAAGACAGAAACTCTTACAGCTCAATACATTAGCAATAAAAAAGGAATAGAAATTCCTAAACGAAGAGAAGGCAACGGAAAATTTTTAGAACTAAAAGGTTGTACAGGAAATAATTTAAAAAATATAGATGTAACTTTCCCTTTAGGGTTAATGATTGGAGTTACAGGCGTTTCAGGAAGCGGAAAATCTACTCTAATAAATGAAACTCTTTATCCTATTTTAAATGCTCATTTTTATAATGCGCTGAAAAAACCAATGCCTTATAAAAGTATTTCAGGATTAGAAAACATTGATAAAGTAATAGATATAGACCAATCGCCCATCGGGAGAATACCTCGCTCTAACCCAGCTACTTATACGGGTGTTTTCAGTGAAATTCGAGACCTTTTTGCCAAAACACCAGAGGCTATGATAAGAGGCTATAAACCTGGTCGTTTTAGTTTTAATGTAAAAGGAGGACGATGCGAAACTTGTGAAGGAGGTGGTATGAAAATTATTGAAATGAATTTTCTTCCTGATGTTTTTGTTGAATGTGAAACCTGTCACGGAAAGCGTTTCAACAGAGAAACTTTAGAAATTCGTTACAAAGGAAAATCAATTTCAGATGTTTTGGAAATGACTATCGATGAGGCTGTTAACTTTTTTGAGGCTATTCCTAAAATTTATAAAAAACTAAAAACAATACAAGACGTAGGATTGGGGTACATTACCCTTGGACAACCTTCTACAACTCTATCAGGGGGGGAAGCTCAAAGAATTAAACTCGCGACCGAACTCTCTAAAAGAGATACAGGAAATACTTTTTATATCCTTGATGAGCCTACAACAGGTTTACATTTTGAAGATATAAATATCTTAATGAATGTATTAAATAAATTAACAGACAAAGGTAATACTGTACTTATCATTGAACATAATCTTGATGTTATAAAAGCCGTCGATTATATAATTGATATAGGTTACGAAGGAGGAAAAGGCGGAGGACAAGTAATAGGATACGGAACACCAGAAGAAATTTGTAAAAATAAAAGTAGCTATACAGCAAAATTTTTAGCTAAAGAACTCAATAAAATATTAAAAAAATGACAGAAGGAAATTTTACAGACTATGTAAAGGTTTTTGTTACTTCCGGTAATGGAGGCAAAGGCTCTGTACATCTACATAAAGAAAAATTCATTGCCAAAGGAGGTCCTGATGGTGGCGATGGAGGACGAGGAGGACACATTATTATTCGTGGAAATAAAAATCTTTGGACTCTTATTCATTTTAAATTTCAAAAACACTTCCGAGCTGGGCACGGTGGCGATGGAGGAAAAAGCCGTAGCACAGGAGCTGACGGGCAAGATGTTTACCTAGATGTACCTCTAGGAACTATCGTTAAAGATGTTATTACTAATGAAGTGCTTTTTGAAATAACTTTTGATAAAGAAGAAGTTATTGTTCTAAAAGGAGGAAAAGGAGGTTTAGGAAATTGGCATTTTAGATCAGCTACCAACCAAACTCCTCGATATGCGCAACCTGGTATTCCTGGCGAAGAAAAAGAAATTCTATTAGAACTTAAAGTATTAGCAGATGTGGGACTTGTTGGCTTCCCTAATGCTGGGAAATCTACCCTTTTATCAGCAATTACCTCTGCAAAGCCTAAAATTGGAGATTATCCTTTTACTACTCTAAAACCTAATTTAGGAATAGTACAATATCGTGATTTTCAATCTTTTGTAATAGCTGACATTCCTGGAATTATTGAAGGAGCTTCTGAAGGAAAAGGGTTAGGACATTATTTTTTAAGACATATTGAGAGAAATTCTATTCTTTTATTCTTAATACCTGCCGATAGTAAAAATATAATTGATGAGTATCATATTTTATTGAATGAATTGAAAAAATACAATCCTCAATTACTTGACAAAGAGAGAATTATAGCTATATCTAAAACTGATATGCTTGACGATGAATTACAAAATGCTATTGAAAAAGAAATACGAAATACTAATTTAGATATTCCTTATTTATTTATCTCTTCTGTTGCTCAAAAAGGGCTTGTAGAACTTAAAGATAAATTATGGCATTTATTACAAAAAAGTTCAGTGTAATTACTGAACTTTTTTATTTTACTTTTATATAACTCCTGTCTCTTATACACATCTCCGAGCCCACGAGACCGTAC
>CALFOY010000035.1 GCA_937919265.1 uncultured Capnocytophaga sp.
AATAATAGTATTTTTTTATTTTCTCAAAAAAATAAATTCTTCATTTTCTATTTTAACTAATTGAGATGGAGGTGTATAATCCATTTTTTCTTGTTCTAAAGGAACTATAAAATCTACAGCATTTTTTATATTATCATCAATTTCTTTAAAGAAATGTGGCGTTGATTCTCCACTAATATTTGCAGAAGTAGAAACAATAGGTTTTCCGAATTTTCGAATTAGTTTTTGACAGAAATCATTTTTCACAATGCGAATAGCTACCGTGTTATTTTGAGCTATCACATTAAGAGCCAAACTCTTAGGATTATTATAAATAACTGTTGTTGGTTTTATTTGTTTCTCTAAAAAAAGTAAAATTTCTTTTGAAACATCAACATATTTCTGTAACATTTCTACATCTGAAACTAATAGAATAAGGCTTTTTCTTTCGTCTCTTTTTTTTATATTGAAAATTTTTTGAACTGCTTGATAACAAGTAGCATCACAACCAATTCCCCAAACGGTATCTGTTGGATACAAAATAGTTCCTTTATTTTCTAAAAACGCCATTGTTTCATAAATAATATTATCAAAAAGTGTCATATATTAATAAAAATTAAGAAAAGCCAAAGATAATTCCTTGGCTTTTTGTTTTATGAAAACATATCTTTTATTTTTTCAAAAAAGGATTTTTCGTCATCTCCTGGTTTAGGTTCAAAATTTTCGTCATCTAACATTTTTTGAAAAAAGTTTTTCTGTTCCTTTGTTAAGTTTTTAGGAGTCCAAACATTAATATAGACTAATAAATCACCTGCTCCATAATGGCTTAAACTTGGAACACCTTTTCCTTTTAGTCTCAGAATTTTCCCCGATTGTATACCTTCTTCAAGTTTTATACGCACTCGTCCTGTGGCTGTTTCTATTTCTTTTGAACAACCCAAAACAGCTTCTGGAATACTTATATAAAGATCTAAATGAAGATTATCTCCCTCTCTTTTTAGAGTTTCGTGTTCAACCTCTTCAATAATAACTAACAAATCACCTGGTATACTATTAGCTCCAGGAGCTTCATTCCCTTTTCTACTTACTTTTAGTTGCATTCCTTGCACTACACCAGCAGGTATTTTTATAGAAACTGTTTCTTCTATATTTATTAAACCTTGATTATCAGCGCCTTCGGCTTTTTTATCAATTACCTGTCCGCTTCCTCCACAAGTAGGACAAGCAGTGCTTGATTTCATCACTCCTAATATGGTATTTACTTCTCGAACAACACTTCCATTACCGTGACAAGTACTACAAGCCTTGTATGTAGAGCCTTCAGCTTTTACTTTTCTTTGTACTTTTACTTTTTTCTCAACGCCTGTAACAATATCTGCTAATGTAAGTTTTACTCGAATACGCAAATCACTACCTTTAACTTGGTAAGAACGAGAATTTCCTCCACCAAAACCGCCAAAACCACTAAAACCATTGAAATGCCCCCCGAAAATATCTCCAAAGTTACGGAAAATATCTTCCACATCCATATTATAATAACCTGCACCAGCACCGCCACCTTCAAAAGCTGCGTGACCATATTGATCATATTGTGCTCTTTTTTGCTCATCACTGAGAATTTCATAAGCCTGAGCAGCCTCTTTAAATTTTTCTTCAGCTTGTTTATCTCCTGGATTTTTATCAGGGTGAAATTCTATAGCTTTTTTTCGATATGCTTTTTTTATTTCTGCTTGTGTCGCTGTTTTGCTTATACCTAATATTTCGTAAAAATCTTTTTTCATTTCAATAAATATTATAGCTAAATTACTGACCTACAACCACTTTTGGATAACGAATTATCTTATCTCCTAATTTGTATCCTTTTTCTACAACATCAATAATTTTGCCTTTAAATTCTTCTGAGGGAGCAGGAATTTGAGTAATTGCTTCGTGGATTTCACTATCAAAACTATCAGAAGGCAATACTTCAACAAGATCTAACCCTTTTGATTTCAGAGTATTAAAGAATTTATTATAAATTATTTCTACTCCTCGTAAATGATCGTTATCTCCTGATTTTGAAATCTCTACCAATGCTCTATCAAAATCATCCAAAATAGGAAGCAATGACTGTATGACATCTTGTCCTGCCGTTTTAAATAATTCTACACGCTCTTTGGCAGTTCTTTTCTTATAATTTTCAAATTCTGCAAAAAGTCGTAAAAATTTATCTTTCTCTTTTAGTAATTCAGTTTCAAAATCTGGTGTTTCCTCCGCTTTAACCTCATCTATATTCTCTTGATTATCAACAACATTGTTATCCTGAGCAAAATTTTCTTCATTTGTACCTTGTTCTTGGTATGTGCTTGTATCTTCTGTAATCATTTTATTTTTTTTATTAATTACAGAACAAAAGCAAAATCATTGCCAAAACTTATTTTATGTCAAAATGGCATTTCTTTTAAAATATTTATTTTAGGATAAAATAAAAAAATTTAACTCTTAATTTATTTAAAAAAATGATAAATTAATTA
>CALFOY010000036.1 GCA_937919265.1 uncultured Capnocytophaga sp.
AAATAAAACGTTTTCGACTTACTTTTTATTTATGAAAAAATTAAATAAATTCAATAGATTTTATAATAGCTTCAAGTTCAAAAAGAAAGTCTCTTTTTGGAGTACCTGGTGCAGAAACAAATCCTTCAAGGACAATACATCTGTTTCTTTCTGGGTTTTCAAAAATGTAATTAATAAAAGGTCCTCCTAAGATAAAGTTTTTAACTTGCCAAAGCCCTCTACTTTCTATAACATTTCTTTCTCCTATTTTTTGTTTATAAATACTTGGAGCAAAAGCTTGACCTGTAATCATATACATACCTTCTTCTCGTCCAGGTATATATTTTTCACCAATAGAATCTCGCATATGAATAATTGCCTCTGTACAATCAGTATTGTCTATACAAATTTTATTTAAAGGCATTTCATAAATAATAAGGTTAGAAGAGCCTCCTTTTATTTTCTGTTCAAGCCAAAAGAAATTATTTTCCTGCTTCACCACCGAAAAGGAAGATGGAATAGAGAGTTTAATATTTAGTTTATCCTCAATATTTTTGGTAGAGTTTAATGAAGTTTTAAACCTTGCTTGGCTTTCTTTTAGTTCATTATCTTTGTAAGTTTGAATAATTTTTTTAGCGTGTTTTTGTATTAATAAAATAAGGTCATCCGTAGTTTCACCTATAAGGAATGCTACTTTTTGAGGTTTCGCAAAAAGAGTGTCTCGAATATCAAATTTATTTTTGTTATCTGTGTCAATAACTAAAACATTTCGTCCGTATCGAGTTGCTCCCTTAAATACCTGATGAGGAAGCTGTTGTATGCTAAAAATAGGCTCTTGTTCCCCAGGAATATCCTCTACAGGTTGTGCAAAATAATTTCTAAGAGTATCGCCGACAACTCCATTCCATAGTTCATTTTCAATTACAATAGAAAGAGAATTTATCTTTCCAACAGAGTTTGGTAAGAATCTTTTTTTGTTGTTATCTGAACAATTGATAAAAAAAACTAGAATAAGTAAATAAAATAAAAATCTTCTCATATAGCTATTCAATATATGTAATGTTTTTATAGCTAATATCGTTCCAAAAAATGTTTTTCAGCTAAAATTAACAAAATTTTGTATTTATTTAGCTTTTTTGGATAAAAAATAAGGAATAAGTATTTTACTTATTCCTTAAAAGTGAGTAAAAATATTACGTATTATGAAAAAATTTACACAGTGAAAATATTAGGTATTTTAGTGACTAAAAAACTGAGTTTCTCATCATTATCTTTATGGTCAATAGTAATGGTATCCCCTTCATTAATTTCAGAAAGTACTATTTTCTCTGCTAATTCATCTTCTACAAATCTTTGAATAGCTCGTTTTAAAGGTCTGGCACCATATTGTTTATCAAAGCCTTTTTCCGCAATAAAATCTTTTGCTTTATTGGATAAACGTATGGTATACCCCAATTCTTTAGTTCTATTATATAATTTTTGTAGTTCAACTTCAATTATTTTGCTAATGTCTTCTTTTTCAAGAGGATTAAACATAATAATTTCATCTATTCTATTAAGAAATTCAGGAGAAAAAACTTTTTTCAAAGCATTTTCCACTACTGATTTTTCGTGGTTTTCTGCCTGAGATATTTTAGCAGAAGTGCTAAACCCTACACCTTGTCCAAATTCTTTCACTTGTCTTGCTCCAACATTTGAAGTCATTATGATGATAGTGTTTCTAAAATCAATTTTTCGTCCTAGACTATCCGTTAAAAAGCCATCATCAAGAACTTGCAGAAGCATATTAAATACATCTGGGTGAGCTTTTTCTATTTCATCAAGAAGTATGACAGAATAAGGTTTACGCCGAACTTTTTCGGTTAGCTGTCCTCCTTCTTCGTGTCCAACATACCCAGGGGGCGCCCCAATAAGTCGAGACGTATTGAATTTTTCCATATATTCGCTCATATCAATGCGAATGATAGATTCTTCATTATCAAATAATTCCTGAGCTAATATTTTTGCTAATTGGGTTTTTCCTACCCCAGTTTGTCCTATAAAGATAAAAGAACCTATTGGGCGATTAGGGTCTTTTAACCCTGTTCGGTTTCGTTTTATTGATTTTACAATTTTATTAATAGCATCATCTTGCCCAATAACTTTATTTTTTATAGTATTTTCTAAAAGAGAAAGTTTACCCATTTCTGTTTGTTCTATTCTAGTAATAGGCACACCACTCATCATAGAAACAACGCTAGCAATATCATCAAGAGTTACTTCATTTCTGTTCTTGCTGGCTTCTTTTTCCCAAATTTTCTTTTCAAGAGCGAGTTGTTCATTTAGTTTTTTCTCTTTATCTCTAAAAGAAGCAGCTTCCTCGTATTTGAAACGAGATACAGCTTCATTTTTTAGCTGTTGAACTTCTTTTATTTCAAGTTCAATAGTATCTATTTTTTCAGGAACTTTTATATGAGAAATATGTACTCTCGCACCTGCTTCATCCATTGCGTCAAGTGCTTTATCTGGTAAAAATCTATCAGAAATATATCTCATAGTAAGTTTTACACAAGCCTCAACAGCCTCGGGAGTGTATTTTACATTATGATGGTTTTCATATGTAGATTTAACATTGTTTAATATTTCTAATGTCTCCTCATAGGAAGTAGGTTCTATGATAACTTTTTGGAAGCGTCGTTCTAATGCTCCATCTTTTTCTATAGATTGACGATATTCGTCCATAGTTGTAGCCCCAATACATTGGATTTCCCCTCTTGCTAATGCAGGTTTGAACATATTTGAAGCATCTAAACTACCAGAAGCGCCACCAGCACCAACAATAGTATGAATTTCATCTATAAACAAAATAACATCTTTATTTTGTTCAAGTTCATTCATTATAGCTTTCATTCTTTCTTCAAACTGCCCACGATATTTTGTGCCAGCGACAAGAGAACCTAAATCAAGGGTAACAACGCGTTTATCATATAATGCGCGAGATACTTTTCTTTCTACAATACGTAAAGCGAGTCCCTCAGCAACAGCACTTTTCCCTACTCCAGGCTCACCTATCAGTAAAGGGTTGTTTTTTTTCCTACGACTCAGAATTTGAGAAACACGCTCAATTTCTTTGAAACGACCAACAACGGGATCTAATTTCCCTTGCATAGCCATATCTGTTAAATCTTTACTAAAATTATCTAAAACAGGAGTATTAGTTTTTCTGTTTGAAGGCTTTTTTTGAAGATTGGAAACCGACAAATAGTCAGGTTTTCTATCCTCATCATCGTCATCATTTTCATCATCTACAAATTCATTAAATGTATCCGCTAAAGGTTTAGGAGGATTATCATTTCGTTTTTTTCTATCATTAGTTAAAATGAGGATATTTTTTACTCTATCATAGTTAATGTTGAGTTGATTGAGTAATTTTGTAGTAGGGTCATTATCATTTCTAAGGATACATAGAAGCAAATGAGCAGTACTAACAATAGTTTCACTGAAAGTTTTTAATTCTAAAATAGTTGATTTTAAGGCTCTTTCAGCTTGTCCTGTAAGATGAATACTTTGTTCTAAATTGGAAATATTATCAGAAGAAGAAGCCATATTGATAGATGCAGCAAGTAGTTCTACTTTCTTTTGTACCAATGGGATATCTATCTGTAAGGCTTTTAGTACTTCAAAGGCTGGTCCCTCAGTTTCTTTTAAGATTCCTAACATTAAATGTTCTGTGCCTACGGTGCTGTGTTTGAGCCTTATAGCTTCTTGTTTCCCGCTATTTATTACATTTTTTACTCCTGGTGAATAATTATCGTTCATAAATATTTTGGTTCTTCTTTTTAGGTTGCTAAATTAAATATTTTTTATTTAAAGACAAAAATTGTGCCATTAGATTTTTGTCAGTAATTATATTTTAACATTTTATTC
>CALFOY010000037.1 GCA_937919265.1 uncultured Capnocytophaga sp.
AATTTAAAGATTATGAAAAAGATTTTTGTTTTCATTTTTTCATTATGCTCTCTAGTTGGAGTAGCTCAGAAGAAAAATATTTCTGCTGTAGAAGCTACTTCTAATTCTAGTTTGTATCCTCGTCCGTTATACTATCTAAAATGGATAAAAGATAGTCATAATTATATATATATAAAGGACTCAAAATTCACTATATTCGATGCTTCTACACAAAAAGAAGTAGCATCTATTCCTTTGGAAGAAGTAACTCAATTATCTGTGTTTTCTTCTTTCCCTGATATTTTATCATTTGGTTCAAATGAGATAATTTTACAAGGAAATAATCAAATTTTTGCTTATGATTACATACTTCATAAGTTGAAATACACAATAAAACTTCCTGAAAAGGCTGAGAATTTAAAATTTAACTTAGATAAAAATGCTGTTGCTTATACTATTGATAATAATCTATTCTTAGCAACGCCTGAAAAGAACGATATTGTAATAACTAATTTTTCTGATAAAAATATTATTTCAGGAAAAACAATTCATAGGAATGAATTTGGAATAAAAGAAGGTATTTTTTGGTCTGAAAAAGGTAATTATATTGCTTTCTATCAAAAAGATGAAACTAATATAAGTGAATATCCTTTAGTAAATATAAGTACTAAACCTGCTACTCTAAAATCTATAAAATATCCTATGGCTGGAGAAAAAAGCGAGATGGCTAAGATAGGTGTTTTCAATTTTGAGACACAAAAAACAACTTATTTGGATATTGATACTTCTGATGAACATTTTTTAACTAATCTTACTTGGTCACCAGATGAAAAATATATTTTATTAGCAGAAATAGATCGTTCGCAAAATGAATATTCTCTTAATCGTTATGATATTTTAACAGGAAAAAGAGTAAATACAATTCTTACAGAAAAAAATGATAAATGGGTAGAACCAGAACATAAAGGAGTATTTCTTCCAAACAATACAAATGATTTCCTTTGGATAAGTGAAAAAGATGGATTTAATAATCTTTATCTTTGTCAAAGTAATAAACCCTCTATGAAACAAATAACGTCTTTCAAATGGGTTATAAAAGATATATTAGGTTTTGAGAAAGGTGGGAATAATGTAATTATAAGTGGAACGGGAGATGACCCTCGTGAAACAAAGATTTTTAAAGTAAATTTAAAGAATGGTAAAGCTATTGATATTACTCCAATAGAAGGAACTCACGATGGGCTTGTTAGTTATGACGGAAAATACATTATAGATAGTTTTAGTAACTTGAAAAATCCTCTTCAAATTGATATTATAAATGTTGAGAAGAATAAAAGAGAAACTATTTATAATGCAAAAAATCCTTTGGAGGATTATAATTTAGGTAATATAGAGTTTTTAACTCTAAAAGCTGATGATAACAAAACAAATCTTTATGCAAAAATCATAAAACCTAATGATTTTGACCCTAATAAGAAATATCCTGTTTTATTATATGTATATGGAGGTCCTCACGCTCAATTAGTTGTAAATAATTGGCTTGCAGATACACCTGTCTGGATGCTTGCAATGGCTCAGGAGCAACAATATATTATTTTTACTCTTGATAACAGAGGTTCAGAGAATAGAGGTTTCGCTTTTGAGAGTGTTATTCATAGAGATGTTTCAAAATATGCTTTAAAAGACCAACTAACAGCGGTTAATTATCTAAAAAGTTTACCTTACATCAATGAAAAACGAATGGCTGTATATGGTTGGAGCTTTGGAGGCTTTATGGCTTCTTCTTTAATGCTAAGAACTAATAATACCTTTACTACTGCTGTTGCTGGTGGGGCTGTTATTGATTGGAAATACTATGAAGTAATGTATGGAGAGCGCTATATGGACACTCCTAAGAATAATAAAGAAGGTTATGAGATTACTCGTATTACTAAATATATCCCTAACCTAAAAGGTAATCTTCTTTATGTTCACGGATATGTTGATGATGTAGTTTTACCTCAACATTTTCTTGATGTATCTGAACAAGCTATTAAATCTTATAAGATTATTGATTCTTTCCTTTATCCTAAACATAAACACAACGTTTCTGGAAGTGATAGGAAGCATCTTGTAAAACTTATTACAGAATATATTATAAAAAATAATGTAGAAAAATAAATTATAAATATAAAGGATAGTATTTTTGTTCTCAAAAAAAGACTATCCTTTTTTCTTAAAAACAAAAAATGCCTCGATTACTCTCTATTGATTACGGACAAAAACGAACAGGAATTGCTGTAAGTGATGAATTACAAATCATAGCTTCTGGACTAACTACTTTGCCTACCGAAAAAGTATTAGATTTCTTAAAAGAATATTGCTCTACTGAAAAAGTAGAAACAATTATTATAGGACTACCTAAACAAATGAATAATGAAGATTCCGAAAGTGAAGTTTTTATACAATCTTTTATAGAAAAACTTTCTAAAACTCTTCCTGCTATTCCTATAAAACGACAAGATGAACGATTTACATCAAAGATAGCAATGCAGTCAATGATTCAAAGTGGAATGAAGAAAAAGAAACGACAAGATAAAGCTCAACTAGATGAAATAAGTGCTGTTCTTATTCTACAAAGTTATATGGCTATGAACCCAATTAATCTATTATAATGAATGAAATGGTTAGAACATATTTTTTCTCCATCAGATATTAGAAAACTCTCAAAAGATGCTCTCCCAGAATTATCAGAAGATATTCGAGCATTTATTCTTGATGCCGTTGCAACAAAAGAAGGTCATTTAGGAGCAGGATTAGGCGTTGTAGAGCTTACTATTGCTTTGCATTACATTTTTGATACTCCTGAAGATATTTTAGTATGGGATGTAGGACACCAAGCATATCCTCATAAAATATTAACAGAAAGAAAACATCTCTTTGATACTAATCGGCAGTGGAAAGGACTTTCTGGATTTCCAAAACGAACTGAAAGTATTTATGATGCATTTGGTACAGGGCATTCTTCTACTTCTATTTCTGCTGTTTTAGGAATGGCAACTGCCTCTATACTAAAAGGAAACAAAAAAAGAAAACACATTGCTATAATTGGAGATGCTTCTATTGTAAGCGGAATGGCTTTTGAGGCTTTAAATCACGCAGGGCAAAGTAATGTAAATATGCTCATCATTCTCAATGATAACCAAATGGGAATAGATGCTACAACGGGAGCTTTCAAAGAGTATTTAAAACAACTAAGTGTTACAGAAGATACTTTTTTTAAAAATCTAAATATTAATTTTTTAGGTTCAATAAACGGACATAGTTTTGATGAACTTTTTGAAGTTTTACAAAAAGCAAAAAATTATTTTGGAGTACAGCTATTACATATAAGAACCATTAAAGGCAAAGGATTACGACAAGCTGAAGAAAAACAAACCATATACCACGCACCAGGAAAGTTTAACCGAAATACTGGCGACCTTATTCTACAAGAAAAAAATGTTGAAAAATATCAGGATATTTTTGGGAAAACGCTTTTAGCTTTAGCAAAACAAAATGAAAAAATAGTCGGAATTACTCCTGCTATGCTAACAGGTAGTTCATTACATTATATGAAAAATATTTTCCCTAATAGAACTTTTGATGTTGGTATTGCAGAACAACACGCTATTACTTTTGCGGCAGGGCTTGCTACACAGGGTTTTTTACCTTTTTGTGTTATTTATTCTACTTTTTTACAAAGAGGATATGACCAACTTATTCACGATGTAGCTTTACAAAATTTAAAAGTCATTTTTTGTATTGATAGAGCAGGATTGGTAGGTGAAGATGGCGCTACTCATCAAGGAATTTTTGATATTGCATTCTTAAGATGTATTCCTAATTTAAACCTTTTTGCTCCAAGAAACGAAATAGAGTTACAAAATATTTTATACACAGTAGCACAAAATAATTGGACAAGCCCTATTGCTATTCGTTATCCTCGCGGAAATGGACGCTTACCTAAGCAATTTTTCCCATTTGAAAAAATAAATAAAAAAGCTATTTTACTTAAAGAAGGTGAAAAAAATGCCATTTTAAGCATCGGAACAATTGCTTATAATGCTGAAAAAGCTATTGAAAAATGTAACTTTCCTAATAATTTTGCTCATTATGATATGAGATGGATAAAACCTCTTGATACGGAAACTCTTCATTATATTTTTAACAAATATGAAAAAATAATTACCATTGAAGAAGGTTGTAAAAAAGGAGGATTTGGTGCTGCAATTGCCGAATTTATGTCTGAAAACAACTATCATAATACTCTAAAAATCATAGGAATACCAGATGAATTTATAGAGCAAGGAAGTGTAGAAGAACAACAAAAATACACAGGCTTGAGCATTGAAGAAATTTGTAAAACACTAAATGCTATTCAATAAAAAAAGGAAAGTTAAAACTTTCCTTTTTTTACTTTTATATTTACCCTAATTTAATCTTTTTTTGAAATCAATATTTGAAGTATATACCAAAATAATAACATTACTGAAGCAAATAATAATAAAGCTGCACCTACATATTTATCTGTTGTAAAAGTAGATGTATCAGATTTTAAATTATATGTTTGATATAAAATACTTCCACTTGCTAATAAAACCATTCCTCCTGAAAACCAGAGACCTAAATTAAAACCAAAAAGAGCTCCAGCTAAAATAAGTCCTAAAGAAACAAAACCTCCTACAATGAGAACATATTTTAAAAAAGAAAAATTAATCTTTGTAAAAAATACAACTGCTGTAAGCCCTGCAAAAAGTGCTAATGTAATAATTGCTGCTTGATTTATAACATTCGCTTCACTAAAAGCCAAAGCTATATAAATCAATGGTAAAAATATAATAGCCTCAATAATTATATAAAAACCTAGTCCTAAATATTGCATTTTTCTTTCTTGTGCCAAAGACCATTTTTGAGCAAGCATAGAACCAAGCCAAAAACCGCCTAATATCAATAACCAAACCCATCGTTTTGAAACCATTAAAAAAATAGACTCTGCAGGAACTATTCTAATCAATAAACTTTCTACTGCTATAAAAGCCAATATAGCCCAAGCTACGTGAGTGTATGTTTTCTTAAAAAATGTAACTCGCTCTTGTTCAGTTGCGTAAGTTACTAACTTTGCGCTTTCTTGCATATTTAATATATTTTTTTGTTTTATCTTGCAAAGATACTATTATTTCTGAATTAATTATCTTCTTCAAATAAAAGTAACTATTTTTTAACAAAATATTTTTTTTAACAATCTCCTATAAATAAAAAAAATATCTTATCTTTACGGCAAAAAATTTTTATGTTAAAAGTTGGTGTTTTAGGAGCTGGACATTTAGGAAAAATTCACCTTCGTCTTCTCCAACAATCTGATAAATATAATTTAATAGGTTTTTACGACCCTGATACTGAGAATGCTAAACGTATTTCAGAAGAATTTGGATATAAATATTTTTCTTCTATTGATGAACTTATCCAAGCAGTTGATGTGGTTGATATTGTAACTCCTACTTTATCTCATTACGAATGTGCTGAAAAAGCTATCCTACAAAAAAAACATATCTTTATAGAAAAACCTATTGCAAATACCATTGAAGAGGCTAAAAATATCTTAAATTTAATTAAAAAAAATAATGTTAAAGGACAAGTAGGACACGTTGAACGTTTTAATCCTGCTTTCATTGCTATAAAAGAAGCTATCCATAACCCTATGTTTATAGAAGCGCATCGTTTAGCAGAATTTAACCCTCGTGGCACTGATGTATCGGTGGTTTTAGACCTTATGATTCACGATATTGATGCTATTCTAAGTGTTGTAAAATCTCCTGTGAAACAAGTTGAAGCTAGTGGTGTGAGTGTTATCAGTCAGTCGCCAGATATCGCTAATGCTCGTATTGAGTTTGAAAATGGTTGTGTAGCCAACCTCACTGCAAGTCGTATTTCATTAAAAAATATGCGAAAAGCACGTTTCTTCCAAAAAGATGCTTACATTTCTGTTGACTTTTTAGAGAAAAAA
Source organism: uncultured Capnocytophaga sp. (assembly GCA_937919265.1). GTDB lineage: Bacteria > Bacteroidota > Bacteroidia > Flavobacteriales > Flavobacteriaceae > Capnocytophaga. The sequence goes on from CALFOY010000037.1 coordinate 6,005, forward strand.
GTAGAAGTTGTCCGAATGAAAGACGCTCCTGAAACTCCTTCTGATTTTGATTTAATCCTCCAAAATGCCGAAGGTATCAGAAAACAAATCTACTTTGACAATCCAAATGTAACGGCAAATAATGCTATCTTAGATGAGCTTGAAACCTTTGCTTATGCAATTGAAAATAACACTACTCCTATTGTAACTATTGAACAAGGTACAGAAGCTCTGAAATTAGCTAAAATCATTATCGATAAAATACATAATTAATTTTTTATTCACTTCTTCATAAAAGAAAATATACTTGGTTTTTCTCTAATGAAAAATTGAATATCTATTATAAAAATCTTATCTTTGCGAGAATTTTAAAAAGAATATTATGAAATTAGCAGTAATAGCTCACGATGGAAAAAAAGCTGATATGGTCGCTTTCCTTAACAAACACTTAAGTTTTTTACATTCTGCAAATATACAAATTATAGCCACAGGAACAACAGGGAAACACGCACAAGACGCTGGTTTAGATGTAGAAAGAGTTCTTTCTGGTCCTATGGGCGGAGATGCTCAAATTGCAGCACAAGTAGCCGAAGGAAAAGTTCAAGCTGTTTTCTTCTTCAAAGACCCTCTTGATAAACACCCTCACGAGCCAGATATTAATATGCTTTTACGTATCTGCGATGTTCATAACGTGCCTATTGCTACAAACCCTGCAACTGCTGAATTAGTCCTAAAAGGTTTAGTATATTCTGTTGTAAAATAATTTTCTTTTTATGAAAGATTTTTGGCACAACATCTACGGAAAACAATCTTTATTTTATAAAATTTTTCTATGTATAATCACAACTATCTTTATTGTGAGTTTATTTCCAAAAAAATCTAACTTTGGGTATAAATTCCAAGAGGGGCAGTTGTGGTTATACCCTACCCTTTATGCTCCTTTTGATTTTTCTGTAAAAAAAACAGATTTTCAGTATGGGAATGACTCTCTTGATAAAACAGAATTCTTCATTCATAAGGGAGAAATTATTATCAATAATGAAGATATTATCAGTAAAGACAAATTATTATTGCTTAATTCTTTAAAAGAAAATTATAAATTTCATTTACAAGATATTAATCCAACATTAGTTTTTTTAGGATATTTTATCTTGGTAGGCATCTCGGTACTTGTTATTGTTTTGTATCTGTATCATTTTGAGTTAGAAACCTACAAAAACAATACTACTATCACTCTTATATTCTGCACTATTTCTCTGATTATAAGCATCATACACATCATTATTAAAGAGAATATTTTCTTTTTATATGCTGTTCCTATTTGTATTCTACCGCTAATATTAAAAGCATTTTTTGACCTTCGGTTAGGTATTTTCATACACTTCATTACTGTTATAATTATTGGGTTTATGGTACCTAACCCTTTTGAGTTTATATTCATCAGTACAACAGCAGGAGGCGTTCTACTCTTGAATATCAAAGGGTTACACCACAGAGTTAATCTTTTTTTATCAATTGGGTATGCTATAATTACATATATTTTAGCTTATTTATCATATAAATTAATCTCTAATGGTAATTTACAGAATATTAACTATAATATCATAGGTTTATTTTTCTTAAACGGAATATTAACGCTCTTCACACTTCCGCTAACGTATTTTTATGAAAAGATTTTTGGGTTAGTATCCAACGTTTCTTTATTAGAATTGTCTGATACAAACTCCAAATTACTCCGTGAGTTATCAGAAAAGGCAGCGGGGTCCTTTCACCATTCTTTACAGGTTGCCAACCTTGCCGAAGCTGCTGCTGCAGAGATTGGTGCTAATACAATGTTAGTACGTGTAGGAGCTTTATATCACGATATAGGTAAAATAAGGAAGCCTCTATACTTTACAGAGAACCAAAAAACTTCAGTAAATCCTCACGATGAACTTAGCCCGATAGAAAGTGCTAACATCATAAAAGGACACGTTATTGACGGGATAGAAATAGCAAGACAAAACAACATTCCGGATAGGATAATAGATTTTATCCGAACTCACCACGGAAATAGCCTTATTTACTACTTCTACAAAAAGCAATTAGACTCTGGCGAGCCTTTAAACGAAGAAGATTTCAGGTACTCTGGTCCTTTACCTTTCTCTAAGGAAACCGCCATTCTAATGATGTGCGACTGTGTTGAGGCGGCATCTAAAAGCCTTACTAACCCAGATACTGAATCTATTGATGCATTGGTTGAAAATATCATCAAAAGACAAATAGAAGAAAAACAATTCTTAAATTCTGATATCACATTTAAAGATATTGAAAAGATTAAAAAAGTACTTAAAGATAAATTATCTAACATTTACCACTTACGTATTTCTTACCCTAAGTAATTGAGTCTATTTTATTATAAAAAAACAAGAAGGTATTTGATATATTCAGATGCCTTTTTATTTTACCATATAATAGAATATAAATATATATTTGACTTACTAATATAT
>CALFOY010000038.1 GCA_937919265.1 uncultured Capnocytophaga sp.
TTTTTAATAGCTAAATAATTGAATATTAATGTTTTATAATCTCGTGGGATTTGTGGGAAAAAAAAACAAGGGTTTTTAGCAAAAAAAGGTATATTTCAAAAAAAAAAATAAAAATACTTGTTTTTTTACAATTATTTTAAATGATACTATCTTCTTCATTTTGTTCATTTTTTTCATTTTGTACATCTTCTATTTTTCGTTTTCGGCGTTGTACTTCTATTTCTGCTAAAAGTTCTTTAACAATATATAGTTTGCTAATATCTATCACAAAAGCACTGGTAGAGCTATTGATGGAAAGATTTATACGAATATTTCTTTCTTCTTCTAAAAAAGCGTCAGACTCTTTTAGGAGTTTTCGTATTTCAGATTTTGCGGGGGCAGGCTCTCTATATTGTAAAAACCATTGTTGTTGAATGATACTAAATATATTAGTAAAATTAAAAATCAACTTCCCGCCTTCTTCTCTTAGGTTTATATCTACTCGTAGTACTTCTCCTTGGTTAAGTCGCATACAAGCAAGAAAACAATCCCAAAATTTGGTAATAGGTGAATCGGTATCCATTTTTCTTTTTTGGTTTTCTACTATTTTTGTAAAATGATTTATCATATCATATTTATTAAAAGGGAATATTTGTTCGTCCCGAAAAATGATAAATGTAGCATACAAAACAGAAAGATTATCCATTATTCTTGAAGGAGATTTTTTAAAACTTTCTATTTCAGAAAGTGCATATTTAGCCTGTTGGTATTTTTCTAAAAATACTTCTTGGAAAAACGCCCTTTTATGGATAAAAAAATCTGATAATCCTGAGATACCTTTACGTATAATATCTTTTAGTTTGTTATACTCCTCTTTGTCTTGTTGGTTAAAAACACGTGAATTCATTTCTTCCCAAATTAACCTAGTTATGAGAGCTTCTGCATTTGGGTAGTCATTGCCTGTTAAGATAGTAGAACTCAGTACAGGTATTTCATCTACTGCTACTTTACTTTCTATTGAACCTCGTTTGTAACCTCTTCTGTCCCACAAACCTTTTAATATCCCGTCTATTTGTGCATTGCCTCTTGTATATTCTGATAATTGAGATATTCCGTTACTAAATTGCGCAAATTCTCGTATTTGTGCTTTTATCGTACTGGCTCCTCCTTCAAGCTGTATGGCTTTTTGAGGAGTACCAAGTAAAGACTGAATAGCTTCGCAAATGTTATCTTTACCTGTTGAAGCCGGACCAAAATAAAATAAAATAGGAAAGAAACTCGTATTATTTACTACTATATCCTGAAATAAAGAACTTATTCCAAATAAAATTCCTGTTATGGCGTGCTGTCTATGTACAATGTACATTTGTTTGAAATATTCAGCAATAGAAATGGTTGTTTCTATAGATTTGAATTTCTTTTGCGGTGAATATTTAAACATATTCTTATCATAGTTCTTATTTGCAGAAGGTATATAATAGCTTTCATTATTGAATTTGAATAATCCTTCTTTATTTATTATTTCTTCTTTTTCTGAAGGGATAATTATTTTGTTATTCCAAACCCAAAAGCCTTCCGGTTGCCATCCTAAAACATCTATTTTTCTACCATTTCCCATTTTATCAAACAAAAAACGTAACAATTTCTCATGTTGTGTAGTAGAACCTGAAAAATAAAAATTACCAAAAGAAGTTACTACGTTTTTGAATGAAGAAAGAGTATTTATTTTATCTGAAACGACATCAAAAATTTTTTCTACTCCGTGGATATTACATATTCTTATCAGTTTCATAGGGTATTGTTCATCTTGCATATGTTGCACTATCTCAATAGAAAAATTTGAAATTGATATAAAATAATTCCCCTTGTCTCCTATACAATAAATTTGATTCTCATCTTGAAAAAGCCCATATTCTAATATTTCATTTTTATATCTATAAGGATTACAAACCTCGTCCGGAAATTGATAAAGGTCTAATAATGCATATTTTTCCTCGTCATCGTTGTTATTTTCATTTACGAAATCGTTTGAGATTTCAGATTTTTGAAAAATATCAGGGTCTGCTTTTAAATATCTCTTTGGTGGTTCTTCTTTTTTTACCTTTTCAAGTTTTATTTTTATTTTGAAAAGCTCTTTTATTTGCTCTATATATGCTTCTTTGGTGGTTTCGTCCGGAATTTTATTTACCAAGGCAGAAGCTAAATCGGTCAATTCTTTTTTGTCTTCTGGTATGAAAATTATTTTTTTTGTTTCTCCAAAAACTTCTTTTGCTTTTTGAATGGCTTTCTGATAGCTTTTTTCTATGGTAAATATAATAGCATCACGCCGAGCGTTTTGTATTATTTCTATAGCATTTTCGAGCTTACCTATTATGTCGGGGTCTTTTTTGGTTTCACTTTCCAAGGCTACAATATCTGCAAAAAGCCCCGCTTCCAATATCATTCCCAAATCTCGTTGTGCTGCGTTTTGCCCTGCTGTGTCTGAGTCTCGGAAAATTATTATTTTCTTACAAATAGATTTTAGTTTCTGTAAATGTCCTTCTGTTAGAGCGGTCCCAAGGGTTGCTATAGTGTTTGAAAGCCCTATTTGATGCATTCGCATAACATCCGTATAACCTTCTACCAAATACACTTCTTGCTGTGTTTGTATTTGTTTTCTTGCTAAATGGAAACCATACAAAAGAGAAGATTTGTTAAACAATTCACTTTCTGGAGAATTAAGGTATTTTACACTTTTCTTCTCTTGTGATTCTTCCAATACTCGCCCGCCAAAACCTACACAATGTCCGTTTTTGTCTGATATAGGGAAAATGATTCGGCTTTTGAAAAAGTCATAATACATTCCCTGGTCATTCTTTTTTAATAATCCTAATTGTTCCGCTTCTGTAGTGGTGGCTTGTTCTTTAAAATAAGTATACAAACCAGGTAACGCATATCCGATACTAAAATCTGATAAAGTTTCGTCTGTAAAGCCTCTTTCAATCATATATTTCTTGGCTATATCCTCAGAGGACAAATTCAGAAAATTTTGTCTGAAAATTTTTTGCGTTTTTGATAATATATCTGAAAGTGATTTTTTTTGCTCTCGTTTTTGCTTCTGCCCTTCACTTTCATTTTCATACTCTATAGGAATATTTAAAGCTTTGCACGCTATCTGAACGGCTTCAAGAAAATCTACTTTTTTGTATTCTTGTATAAAATCTATGATAGAAACCCCCGAAATCCCAGACCCAAAACATTTCCATATATTTTTTATGCTATTAACCGAAAAACTAGGTGTTCTTTCATTCTTAAAAGGAGACAAACCCTTTGCCGTTCCGTTATTAAATATTTTATATGAATTATCTGTATATATCTTTCCGATGGCTTGGCACAAATCATAATCATACAACTTTTCTATGATACTATTTTTTATTAATGCCATTTTAAATTGTTTTTTATGTTTTTAAGGAAATTGTATTTATTCAAATTGTTTATTAATTTCTTCATCATCTATAAGATAGCTAATACAGAAAAGATGCTGTTTCGTTAGGCTATCCATTCTCCAACCTTGCGGAATAATATTTACCAAATCTTTAAATACGGTGAAACTATAAATCCCGATAATATATTGAACTTCATTCCCATAAACACGATAAAAAACACCTTGTATCTCTGGCAGTGCTTCTATTTTGTTTTTTAGTGTTTTGTATTTTTCAAACATATTTTAAAAATATTTTTATGAAAGAGAGTACTCTATTTACTTTCTCTTTAAACCGAATTATTAATTTTTCTGTTAGCTCCGTTTCATTCCAAATTTTAGATTTTTTTTTGTTTTTAGAAGTTGGAGGTTTTTCTTTATCAAGCATTGATTTGAAACGTTCTTTCTGTTCGTTATCAAGTTCTTGGAATATGATAAATACGATTTCTGCTTTCATTGTTTTTCATTTTTTCAAAAACATTAATCATTTCTACTTATTTTTATTCTGTTAGCCTCTTCTATTAAAAGCTCTTTGGCTCTTTGTCGAATATCTCTTGATGTTATGGAATCATAAAAATAGGAAAGGCTCGTTTCTACCGTTTGTATAGATATTCCTAATTCTTTTGCAATTTGTTTCTTCATTTCTGCTACAATTCGTATTTTTTTCATTACCTTTGTATCTCTAAATTAACAGCGCAAAGGTATTAACTTTTTTTCAAATATCAAAGAGGAAATATTAATTTTTTTTCAAATAGCTATGACAATACAAGAAAGAATTAAGCAATACATTGATTACAAAGGTATTACGCCTTATAAATTTTGTAAAGATTTGGAGGTTTCAATGGGGTCTTTAAATAAAAAAGGAGCTATTGGAACAGATAAATATTTGAAAATAATCAAATATTATACAGATTTAAATCCTGAGTGGTTATTAACAGGAGAGGGAAATATGTTTAAAGAAGAAACTGTACAAGAAGAAGTGCCAGCTAATGAAAATGAGTTAATAACGCTTTTACGAGAAAAAGTAAAAGATAAAGAAATGATAATAAAGGAAAAAACTAAAAATATTGAGTTATTAGAAGAACGCCTAAAAGAATTAAAGGAGCAAGTTAAGCAGTTGTCACGGCAAAAGGTTTCAGCTCCCAGTGTCAATTACGGACAATTTCCATCAGCACCATCTTTATAAGTGGTTTATTTGCCCTTTGTGTCTTCGTAGGGTTTATGGTGAAATATATGAAGAATAACACCTCTATAAAAATCGAATACAAAAAAATGTTTATAAAACAAGCAAAATGAGTACATTTTTTTTATAAATAATATATTTTATGGATAAATCTCTGATAATTAATAAGATAATCGAAGCCAAAAAGTTTAAATCAGATGCTGATTTTGCTCGATTTTTGGGTATATCTTCGCAAAGTTTATCAAAATGGAAGGCAAGAAACACTTACGATGTAGAACTTTTATATACAAAATGTCCCGATTTAAATCCTGATTGGTTATTCACAGGAGAAGGAAATATGTTTAAAGAAGAAACTGTACAAGAAGAAGTGTTGGCTAATGAAAATGAGTTAATAACGCTTTTACGAGAAAAAGTAAAAGATAAAGAAATGATAATAAAGGAAAAAACTAAAAATATTGAGTTATTAGAAGAACGCCTAAAAGAATTAAAGGAGCAAGTTAAGCAGTTGTCACGGCAAAAGGTTTCAGCTCCCAGTGTCAATTACGGACAATTTCCATCAGCACCATCTTTATAAGTGGTTTATTTGCCCTTTGTGTCTTCGTAGGGTTTATGGTGAAATATATGAAGAATAATAAATCTATAAAAATCGAATACAAATGCATTGATTAACTACTTGAAAAATAAAATAATATATTAAAAAATCGAATACGATTTCGAATATTAACGGGCTAAAAAATTGCTTTTTCTGTTTTTATTGTGGTTTGGTTTTCAGGGTTTTATTTTTTGAAAATATTGAGTATTCAAACTCATAACCCGAAGGTCACTGGTTCGAGTCCAGTTCCCGCTACTAAACATAAAACCCAATAAAAATACGCCTTAGAGCGTATTTTTTTATGTCTAAACTATATCAACTTATACAAAGCGAGTATAAATTCGAGTATATAACCGAGTATGTAAAACCCGAAGGTCTGATGGATAAAAAAAACTTTTCTACCCCACAAATTTATCCTAAAATTATTTCTCAAAAACATTTAAATGCCTTTTCTGAATTAGAAAAGCAACAAATTTTAGATAAATACAAACGTTGGAATGTTTATTCTTAAAATTGATAATAATTCTTATGAAATACAAAAAAATCATAAGAAAGAGTATTGTAATATAGTGAAAAAATCAATTTTGTTAGAAAAATCTAATTTTTATTTTCAAAAAGATACATTATTTCATTTATCAGAAGGAAAAGATGAGATTTTTTCATACATTCTTTGTGTAAAACAAGAAGAAAATATAAAGTGGGATGCCCCTTTAAAAGATTCAATATTAAATTTTATTTATCGATTTGATAAAATATCTTCAGAAGAATTCATAAAATGTTATAGTACTTTTAATCAAAAAGTTACGGGAAAATTAAGGTATCAAAATCAAATTTATGAGTATGAAGTAAATGCGGGAGGTTGGATTACTTTAAATTCTAAAGAAAAAAGTATATTACTTGGAAGTAAAAATAAAAAAGATACTCTAAGTAATTTTATTTCAGTTTATTATTGTGATGAAGATTGGAATTAAAAACTAAGAAATTAATGAATTGTAATGGTAAGTTAATTACTTTTGATACTCCAAAAGTAATGGGAATTTTGAATATAACGCCTGATTCTTTCTACAGTAAAAGTAGAATAGAAGAGAAAAATTTGCTTCAAACAGCTGAGCAGATGTTAATTGATGGGGCAACTTTTATAGATATTGGAGGGTATAGTTCTCGTCCAAATGCTGCGGAAGTTACCCAAACAGAAGAAATACAAAGAGTTATACCTACTATAGAAAAATTAGTAAGTTATTTTCCTGATATTCAGATTTCTGTGGATACATTTCGCAGCGAAGTAGCTCGGCTTAGTCTTGAAGCAGGAGCAAAAATAATTAATGATATTTCAGCTTCAGAGTTAGACCCTCAAATGTGGAATATTGTTAAAAAATATCAAGTACCTTATATAGTAATGCATATGAGAGGAACGCCTCAAAATATGCAACAAAATACAGAATATCAAGATATTACAAAAGAAATTTTATACTATTTTTCAGAGAAAAAAGAGCAAGCAAGGAAATATCAACTAAATGATTTAATTATAGATCCAGGTTTTGGATTTTCAAAAACATTATCGCAAAATTATGAATTAATCCAACATTTAAATTTATTTAAAACTTTAGGTTGTCCTATTTTAGTAGGAATTTCTCGTAAATCAATGATATACAAACTGTTAGAAATTTCACCAGAAGAGGCTCTTAATGGAACAACAGTTCTCCATACATTTGCTTTACTCAATGGAGCTGATATTCTTCGAGTTCATGATGTGAAACAAGCTATGGAGTGTATTAAAATAGTAAAAGAATTACAAAAATAATAAAGAAAAATAATTGTAAAAAAAATATTTTATAGCTGTCTCTTATACACATCTGACGCT
>CALFOY010000039.1 GCA_937919265.1 uncultured Capnocytophaga sp.
TCTAGTACGGTCTCGTGGGCTCGGAGATGTGTATAAGAGACAGAATGATTAAAATTTAATTTTATAGTGTCAAAAATGAAAATAATACAAAAATATATTTCATTGATAAAAATGTTATTTTATTATAAAAAATAAAAAAGAGTGGTAAATTTTACCACTCTTTTAGAAAATAAATATTATTAGAAATTAATTAAAGTTGAAATTAATATCTGGTGCATTTTGTGCTTTTTCTTGAGCTTCAAATAAAGGCATTGCAGTATTATTTGTAAAGCTTGCTATAATATTATTAGGAAATTTTCGAATAAAAATATTATAAATTGTAGCTGTGCTATTGTATTCATTTCTAGCTACATTGATGCGGTTTTCTGTCCCTTCAAGCTGAGATTGTAGTTGCGAGAAATTGGCACTTGTTTTTAGCTCTGGGTATCTTTCAACTGTTACCAAAAGCCTTGAAAGTGCAGAAGAAAGTCCGGCTTGTGTTTCTTGAAACTGAGATAACATTTCAGGGGTAAGTTTAGAAGCATCAATATTTACAGAAGTTGCTTTTGCTCTTGCTTCCATTACTTCTCTTAGAGTATTTCGTTCAAAATCAGCAGCTCCTTGTACTATTTTTACTAAATTACCAATTAGGTCAGCACGACGTTGATAAGCACTTTGTGTATTAGCCCAATCTTTTTCGGCAGCTCCACGAAGTTCGACCATTGTATTATTTTTCATTATTCCAAAAATTGCTAAAGATACAATAGCAGCAAGGATAATCCATACATTTTTTTTCATTATTTATTAATTTACAATTTATAATTCGTTTTTTATAGAAATAAGAGTTTGTTTAATTTTTTGTAGTTTTTCTATAATTTCAATATTTGAAAGAATTTTTTTGTTATTTTCTTTTAGTTTTATTTTTGCTCCTTCAAGGGTAAAGCCTTGTTCATCAACCAAATGATAAATAAGTTGCAAATTTTTAACATCTTCCGGAGTAAATTTTCGAGTGCCTTTATTATTTTTTTTAGGAGAAAGAATATCAAATTCTTTTTCCCAAAACCTTATTTTTGAAGTATTTACGCCAAATGCTTTTGCTACTTCTCCAATGGAGTAATATCTTTTTTCAGGTAAATGTATTTCCATTAGTCTAATGATTGATTTCCTTGTGCGGAGAGTTTAAGCATTTCGGCATATTCTTCTGGAGTTAAACTTCCGTAGTAGAAATTAATAGGGTTGAGGTGTTCTCCATCTTTTTTAATTTCATAATGAAGATGAGGTCCTGAAGAACGCCCACTATTACCTATATAACCAATAATATCTCCTCGTTTTACTTTTTGTCCAGGGCGTACATTGTATTGACTTAAATGCGCATAGAGGCTTTCATATCCAAACCCGTGATCTATACGAATATGTTCTCCATAACCAGCAGAATTACTGTCAGCTCTTGTTACAACACCATCGCCAGAGGCATAAACAGGGGTTCCTGTTGGGGCGGTAAAATCCATTCCATAATGGAATTTTTTTACTTTTGTAAAAGGGTCACTTCGCCATCCATAACCCGAAGCCATATGTTTCAAGTCTTTATTCTGTACAGGTTGTATAGCAGGTATAGAGTGTAATAGTTTTTCTTTTTCTTTGGCTATATTTGCTACTTCATCTAAGGAGTTGGATTGTACAGCAAGTTGTTTTTGTACAGATTCTATCCGTTTTGCCATATCAATTAATAATTTTGAATTTGGCATTTTTTCTAAGTATTCATATTTATTTACTCCACCTATTCCTCCTTGTCTTTCTTCATTTGGGATAGGCGAAAGTTCAAAGTAGGTTCGGTACAGATTATTATCACGCTCAGCCATACTTTTCAGTACTCGCTCAATTTCTTCAATTTTTTTATTCCAAATAGCATATTGAGTTTCATATTCTTTTAATTCTCTCTTTTGAGCCATTTCTCGTGGCGTGTACATTATATTAATATTGTATAGAATAGTTACGAAAATTAAACTAAAAAACATTGTTCCTGCAAAGAATAATGCAATTTGTTTTATCCGTCTTTTGCTATTATTTATTTTCTTAAAAGAAAGTGTTTCAGAGTCATAATAATATTTAGTTTTCGGCATATATTTTCATTTTTTTATGTGTTACAAAATTAATTGAGTTGCAAAAATACAAAAATTATACCTAAGAAAAAATAAGTTAATGAATATTTTGCAATATTTTAACC
>CALFOY010000040.1 GCA_937919265.1 uncultured Capnocytophaga sp.
ATCTAGTACGGTCTCGTGGGCTCGGAGATGTGTATAAGAGACAGAATACATTGTAAATAATTAAAAATAGAAACCTAATAAATAATTTAATCATATAAAATAATTAATTTAATATAAAATATATACCTTATGAAAATATCATTACAAAAATTGACAACGAAAGACTTAGCAACACTTTGTTCGAGAGTTATTTCATATAGCAAAAAAGCTATAAATATTGAAATATTAAAAAATCCACTACTTCGAGAGCTTGAAAATATTTATACAGAGTATGATAAAGTATATGCAAAAGTTACATTTAGTGGTAAAGGTAAAAGCGTTGCACAAGCAGATAAAGCAAGAGATAAAGCATTTGCTAAACTAAAAAATTATTTAGCTGGATATGCTCAAATGGATACTTTACCTCATTTTGAAGAAGCAAAAGTATTATACGAAATATTTAAAACTTATGGTTTAAATATTGATAGGCTAAGCTATTCAGCAGGTACAGCACAATTATCTAAACTTATAGAAAACTTATCAACTTCTGAAAATCAGGAAAGAATACAAAAAATAGGAGTTGAAAAAGCTTTTGAAGAAATGAAAAAAATGCAATCAGATTTTGAAAATGTATTTGCTGAACAAACACAAGCCAATTCTGAACTTAGACAAATGCAAAGTGCTACTAAATTAAGAAAAGAATTAGAACAAATTTTACGAACTTATTTTGAATACGTAAAAACTATGAAAAAACTTAAAGATTGGGACGACCTTTATAATGATTTTAATGAACTTATAAAATCAGCTAAAAATAGTACAGTTACAATCAATGAAAAAACTGAAACATCAAAAACACAAACACAAGTAGCATCTTAATTGCAAAAAAATAAAATACTTTTAATATTTCAAATATTCAAAATCTAATATTTTATTATTATTACTCAATTTATTATCAACCTCTGAAAAGAAGTAGGAATATTGATTATTTCTACTTCTTAAATTTTAAAAATTTTAATAATTAACTAAATAAAATTATACAATGGAAAAAACAATAGTAAGTGATTACATTAGCATTATTGAAGTATTTACAAACAAAATAAAGGTTTGGACAAATATGTTTATAGATAAAACTCCAAATATCGTAATAGCAATACTTGTATTTATGATAGGGTTTTATTTTTCAAGGTTTATAAAGAAAATTGTTATACGTATCTTAGAAAAGAGAGATGTAAAACCTTCTTCTCGTATAATGTTAGGAAATCTTATTTCTGTATTAGTAGTAATAACTTTCTTTATGTTTTCTTTGAATATATTAGAATTAGAAAATATGTTCAAAACAATTTTAGCCGGTGCCGGAGTAGCTGGGTTAGCTGTAGGTTTGGCTTTGCAAGGTACTTTAAGTAATACTTTCTCTGGAATTATATTATCTTTTAGTAAAAACATACGTATAGGACATCAAATTGAAACCAACGGATATACAGGAGTTATTGAAGATATAAACTTAAGAACAATTAAATTAAAAACAGGTGATGGCAATTATGTTTCTATTCCAAATAAATTGATTATAGATAATCCTATGAAAAATTATTCAGAAAGTAAAACCGCTACTGTACAAATTGCTTGTGGTATAGGCTACGAATCAGATTTAGAACGAGTAAAACAATTATCTATTGAAACTATTCAAGAAATGATGAATAAAAAGAATTTAAATACATCTATTTCTTTTTATTTTACAGAATTTGCAGATAGTTCTATTAATTTTAGTATTTACTTTACTATTCCATCAACTAAAATTTCAGAATCTTTATATTACAAATCTGAGGGGATAATGGCAATAAAAAAATGTTTTGATATTAATCATATAAACATTCCATTCCCTATCAGAACTATTCAAATGGATAAATAAATATTATATTATTCCAAAATTTTATAA
>CALFOY010000041.1 GCA_937919265.1 uncultured Capnocytophaga sp.
ATTTTAAAACAATACTATCTTCTTCATTAAAAAGAAAATGTCCATTATTTTCTTTAACAAAAACTCCCTCTTCTAAATCAAAAAAAGGATTTTCTATCTTAGAAATATTAGGAAAAATCCCTATAAAATATGTTAAATCTACTAAAAACTTCAAATGAAAATTTGCAAAATGTTCTGTTTTATCATACCATTGAAGACTTTCTTCTATAAATAAAAATAAATTTTCATTCGCAAATTCCTCATTTAGAACCATATAACTAGCTTCTGATAGAAAAAAAAGAACCGTTTTTTTTATTATATTTAGATGCAAATTTTTATAATAATAATAGACTTTTGCTTCTTTTATATACTCAAATTTTCCATTATTTTTTTCTGTTGCAATAATTTCAATTTGTGTAAGAGGCTCAAAATAAGCAGGTTTCAGTCCATTTTTCTTATGTTTTAAAACACCTTTAAGTAAGTACGAACGAACCCCTTCTTGAGTATAACAACGTACTATAAGACTCGTATCTTGAAACTTTATTGACGAAAGAACAAGAGCTCTAGTGGTAATCATTTTTTTATTTTTTCAATTACAAAGATACAAATTTTAATTTATCTTAAAAATCTTTACTATCAAATTCCTTAATTTTTTAATAAATCTGTCTATTTTTGCACCATAATTAATTTTTTGAAAATGAAAAACAAAAACATTTTAGGCCTTATCATTACTTCATTGATTTTTTGTATAGTCATAATACTTTCTATTATTTTTTTCTATAATGATAAACCTACGTATTTACAAGGTCAAGTAGAAGCTAAACAAATCAATGTTGCGCCAAAAGTACCTGGTAGAGTGAAAGCTATATACAAAAAAGAAGGTGATGTTGTACAAAAAGGAGAACTTCTTTTAGAGCTTGAAAGTACAGAGATTGATGCTAAATTATCTCAAGCGCAAGCTGCTCGTTCTGCAGCACAAGCTCAAAGCAATAAAGCCGAAAAAGGGGCTCGTTATGAGCAAATACAAGGGGCTTATAACATTTGGCAACAGGCTAATGCTGCTGCAGAACTCGCTGAGAAAACCTATCAGAGAGTAAATAACTTATACAATGAAAAAGTTTTGCCTGCTCAAAAAAGAGATGAGGCTTATACCCAAATGGTTGCTCTACAAAAACAAGCTGAAGCTGCCAAATCTCAATATGAAATGGCTAAAAACGGTACTCGTATAGAAGATAAAACCGCTGCTCAGGCATTAGTTGCTCAAGCACAAGGAGTTATTGCTGAAGTAGAGGCTTATAAAGAAGGAGCAAAGGTTTTCGCTCCTAATACTGCTGAGATACAAACTATTATCCCCAATGAAGGAGAGATTGTTAATGCTGGATATCCTGTTATGACGCTTATAGATACTGATGAAGAGTGGGTAATATTCAATATACGTGAGGATAAAATGGATAAATTCAATATTGGAGCTAAATTCAAAGCTATTGTTCCTGCATTAGGAAATAAAGAAATTGAATTGGAAGTAAAACACATTGCTGTACAAGCAGATTTTGCTACTTGGACTGCCACTAAAAGTAAAGGAGACTTCGATAAAAAGACTTTTGCTATCAAAGCATATCCTATTGAGAAGAATAAAAACCTTAGACCCGGAATGTCCGTTTTAATCCCTGAGAAATAAAAAGCTTTGTTATCATATAAAAGCATATATTAGATATTCATTCAAATATTTAATATATGCTTTTTTTATTATATCAATAAAATTACTTTATTTATTAATATACAACATACTTTTATAACACTTTGTATTAATAATAACTTCATACACAGTGATATAAACTACTATTTTACGAATTAAAACTACATACATAATTATTATTTCTATTTTTTCAGCAGTATAATATATATACACACTAATACATCATATTATTTTGCTCGTTTCAACAACATACATCGTATTTTTATTCATTATTTCACCAATACAAACAACATACATTACGATTTTATATATATTTTCACCCTATTTACATATAAAAAAATATATTTCATACAACAATTAACTCATTTTTTGAACTAATTCAAGCTCAGATATAGCAACTAAGGTAGTAAATAACCCATAATTAATCAACGCTTTTCCTTTTTCTATTTTATCTATACTTCCTACAGATTTACTATCTTTTATTCTTACCCTATCCCCTACTTTCAAAGCTCTTTGTAATTGTATTTTTTCTGTTTTCTCTGTTATTTCTTTTATTTTTTTCTCGGTTTTCTTTTGTTCTCTGATTATTTTTATTTCTTTACTTACCTCCTGCTCTATTGTTTTCTTAATTTCCTCCTCTTTTTTCTTTTGTTCTCTTGTTTTTGCTTTTCTTTTACTATTTTCTGTTTCTACTATTTTGAGAAATTCTGCTATTAGAGGTCTTCTTTGCTTTGTTTCGAAATATTT
The DNA here is from genome assembly GCA_937919265.1 of uncultured Capnocytophaga sp. Lineage (GTDB taxonomy): Bacteria > Bacteroidota > Bacteroidia > Flavobacteriales > Flavobacteriaceae > Capnocytophaga. The sequence continues at coordinate 2,423 of CALFOY010000041.1, forward strand.
TTCTGAAATATCATTGATTTTATTTCCAAGATATATCATTTTTTGATTATTATCATATAATTCTTGATAGTTTGTGAGCTTTGTTTGTATTTTATCATTCAATATTTCTAACTTTTTAGCTTCTTCTCTAGCTTTTACTTCCTCTTCTTTTAATGAATTATTAGTTTTTTCCATTAAAGAACGTTCTTTTTGTAGGCGTGCGATAGTTGAATCAAACCTTACTTTCTGTTTTTCTATTTTTTTCTTAGCTCTATTGATTAAACTAAAGGGTATTCCATTCTTTTGAGCGACTTCGAATGTAAAAGAGCTACCTGCTTCACCAATAATGAGCTTATAGATAGGTTCTAAGGTCTTGTCGTTGAACAACATATTTGCATTGATTGCATACGGAAGCTCATTGGCTAATATTTTAAGATTTGCATAGTGGGTAGTAATCACTCCGAAAGCCTTTCTATGGTAAAACTCTTCCAAAAATACCTCTGCAAGTGCTCCTCCAAGTTCTGGGTCACTCCCTGTACCGAATTCATCTATCAAAAATAGAGTTTTATCATTACATTTGCGGAGGAAATAATTCATATTTTTCAATCGATAACTATACGTACTCAAATGATTTTCAATAGATTGATTATCTCCTATATCTGTAAGTATTCTTTCGAATATACAGAGCTTTGAAAGCCTATGAACAGGGATAAGCATACCACTTTGTAGCATTAATTGTAAAAGACCAATCGTTTTTAGGGTAATACTCTTCCCTCCTGCATTTGGTCCTGAAATTACGATAATTCTTTGTTCATCTGTTAGGAGAATATCTTGAGGAAATGTAGGTTTTTGGCTCTTTTTATTATTCAAATAGAGTAAAGGATGGTATGCTTGTCGTAATTCTACTATTTTTTCTTCACTTATTTCAGGTAAAAGTGCATTCATTTGCCCTGCGAGAAGAGCTTTTGCTGAAATAATATCTATTTCAACCAAATATTTTTGATATTCTTGGAGTAATTGTCCGTATGGTCTTATAAAATCAGTCAATTTACGAAGAATTTTCTTTATTTCTTCTTTTTCTTCATAGATAAGATGAGAAAGTTCTCGTGAATATTGTTCGGTTTCTTGTGGTTCAATATAAACAATACTTCCTGTTTTAGAACTTCCTAATACAGAACCTTTTACACGTCTTCTATGCATTGCTTTTACAGCTAATACACGTCTATTTTCTATTACTGATTCACGAATATCATCTAAATAATCTTGGGAATTGTATTCTGTTAAAGCTCTAACAAAGCTTTGATTAATTTTTGTCTTTAATACTCCCATTTCTGAGCGTATTTGTGCTAATTTTTCAGATGCTTCGTTCTTTATTTCCCCAAATTTATCAATAATTTTATTTATTGCAATACATATTTGTTCTTCTAATGGAATATTTTGTATTAATAAAGACAAATTTGGATAGTAATCATTAAATTTTTGGAAGAATAAAATATGAGAATTAACTATTTCTGAAATATTTTTGATTTTTCTAAAAGAATTTATCTCTAATACACTATTTTCTATTGCTAAAAAACGTATTTCATTAGTTATTTCATCAAAATTATGAGCTGGAATATAGTTTTGATTCTCTATTGAGGATAAATATTCATTAGTTTGAGATAAATAAGTAATAATTTTATCTCTATCTGTAAAAGGTTTTATTTGTAAAATTTTATCTTTTCCTAAATCAGTAATTGCTAATTGACTTAAATAAACTAATAAAGTGTTAAATTCTAAATCTTCTATGGTTTTATGATGAATTTGTTGCATAAGAATTAAAAAAATATGGCAAAATTAATAAAAAAAACTGAAAAATGAGTAAAAATAATTATCTTTGCATCGTTTAAATTATTTTCTTTTTTAGATAAAAAAATGCAATTAGAAATATTACAACCCATTGAGGACTATTTTGTTAAGAAAAAATATCTACCACAAACCATTGGTGGACAAATTATAAAACATACTTTACACGAAGGAATGCCAGAGCTAAATAATATACAAATAGCTCTTATTTCGATTGTTGATGCGGATTCTATTATGGAAAATTCTTACCGAGAATATTTCTATAATTTATTTTTTGGTAATTGGAAATTTACAATAGCAGACTTAGGAAATATCCCAGAGGGAAAAACTGATGAAGATACTTTTTTTGTTGTTAAAGGCATTGTTTTTCAATTACTTAAAAAAGGAATTACACCTATTATTATTGGAGGAAAACAAGAAGTTACATATAGTATTTATCGTGCTTTTGACCGTTTAGAGCAAATGGTTAATTTAGTTACAGTTGATGCTCTTTTAGATTTTGGCAATGAAAAAGAAATCATTGATACTGAAAGCTATATGAGCCGAATATTAATGGAAACACCTAATAATCTGAATAATTATACAAATATTGGTTATCAAACCTATTATAATGCTCAAGAATCATTAGATTTATTACAAAAAATGTATTTTGAAGGTTACCGATTGGGAGAAGTAACGCATTATATGGAAATGGTTGAGCCTATTTTGCGCAATGCAGATATTGTTAGTATGGATTTAACTTGTGTGCAAGCCTCTGATTTAGATAGCTCTAAGGGATTTGTAAATGGTTTTACCAATAGAGAAATTTGTGCCATTAGCCGATATGCGGGACTTAGTATGCAAACTTCTGTTTTTGGAGTTTTTAATATCCCGAAAACTATTCGAGCAAAACAACTCACAGGGCAAATTCTTTGGTATTTCTTAGAAGGTTATAATTTCCGTATAAAAGAATTTCCTACTACGGAAAATATTAATTTTACAAAATATATTGTTCTTATAGAGGAATTTATAATCGAATTTTATAAAAGTAATCATACCGGACGTTGGTGGATTTTACCAAGTGAACAAGCCAAAGGAATAGGAATGCTTCCTTGTACTGAAAAAGATTATCAAAAAGCCTGTGAAGGTATCATTCCTGAGCGTTGGTGGAATCTTCATCAGCGAAGTTTCTTCTAATCTGATAAAAAAACTTCAACTATAATACAAAATTTATAGTTGAAGTTTTTTTTAAACTATTTTTCCTATTGTAGATTCTCTTGCTAAAACCACTAAGAGGTCATCTTTCCCTAATTTCATATTAGGATCTGGAGTAATATTCATTTTTCCATCAGAATGTTTTATGGCAAGAATATTAATTTCATATTTATGACGTAAATTAAGCTCTGATAAAGACTTATCAACATAGCTGTTCGGAATTTTTACTTCATAAATAAAATAATCTTCTGAAAATTTGAAATATTCTACGATAGTTGGTCTAAGTACTGAAAAAGCAATTTTTTCTCCCATAGATTCCTCTGGGAAAACTACTTGTGTAGCTCCTATTTTTTCTAAAACTCGTCCTTGAGTATGATTAACCGCCTTACAAATAATATTTTTTAAACCTAATTCTTTTAAATGTAAGGTAATCAAAATACTTGCCTGAATATTATCTCCTACACTAACAAAAGCCGTGTCAAAATCATCTTTAACTACATTTTTTAAAGCTAATTCATCAGTAGCATCAAGAATTACTGCTTCATCTATAAATCCTTCATTCAAAGCCTGTTGTATTAAATCAGGAGAAGAATCTATAGCCAATACTGTTGATTTGTTTTTAAAGAGAGTTTTAGCTACAGATTTCCCAAACTCTCCCAATCCAATTACTAAAAAATTTCTCATTAGCCTATTTGTATATTTTCTTTTGGATATTTGTAATTTCCTTTACGCCGATCTCTTGATAACGCCAATATGATTGTAAGAGGCCCTACTCTACCCAGAAACATTGTAAACATTAAAATAATTTTTGAGCCAATACTCAAATAAGGTGTTATTCCCATTGATAATCCAACTGTACCAAAAGCAGACATCAGTTCAAATGCTACTTTAGGAAAATCTTTATCAGAATCAAAATTAGCCATTACTATTATCATTATAAGTATATAAATGATACCCATTAAAGTAAGTGCTGAAGCTCTATTAAATGTTTTCCAAGAAATCCTTCGTTTTGAAAATTCAATATATTCACGATTGAATAAAGCTGTTTTTATTCCTAAAAATAATATCCCAATTGTTGTTGTTTTTATACCACTACCTGCCGAACCTGGCGATGCTCCTATAAACATAAAAACTGCACAAAATAAAACAGTTGCCCCTGTTAAATTTCCAAGAGGAATAGTATTAAAACCTGCCGAACGTAAAGAAGTTGAATGAAAAAAACTAAGTAATAATTTCTCAAAAAAACTCTTATCCGAAAAAGTATTTGTATTATTATGCTCTAAAACCATAAATAAAAATACTCCCAAAGCTAATAATATAGAAGTAATAATTATAGAAAGCCTAGAATTTACCCCTACTTTTCTACGTTTTCCTCGTAAATACTCCCAACATTCAATAAGTGTATTAAAGCCTATACCTCCTAAAATTATTAAAAATGTAATTATTAAATTTATAAATAAATTATCCTTATATATTTCTAAACTATTGGGAAATAGAGAAAAACCTGCATTACAAAAAGCAGATATTGAATGAAAGATAGCATAAAAAAAAGCCGTAACAAATTTATATTCTCTATAAAAATGTAAAAAAAGTAAAAATGCTCCTATTGCTTGAATAGAAATAACAACAAGAACAACTTTTTTTATATGTGAATAAATATCAAATTTTGCATCATGGTTCAACCCCTCTGCTACTACTTTTTTTGTATAAAATCCTATTTTTTTTGATATTAACAACAATATTGCCGAAGAAAATGTTAGCACACCTAAACCTCCTAATTGTATAAGTATCAATAAAATAACTTTTCCACTTGGAGTAAAAGTTGTTGTTATATCTTTCAAAGAAAGCCCTGTTACTGTTACAGCAGAAGTAGCTGTAAATAATGCCTCAAAAAAAGAAACTTCACAATTTTCATTATATGAAAAAGGCAACATTAACAATATTGCCCCTATAAATATTAAAGAAATAAATGACAATATAATTAAGGCATAAGTAGATATATTTTTTATCATTTTGTAAAAAAATAGGAAACAAAACTATTTTAATAAAATCTTAAGATTTTTATCTTCTTACTTATAATAAAAAAAGCCTAACTACAGTCAGGCTTTTGAGCGGGAGACGAGGTTCGAACTCGCGACATTCAGCTTGGAAGGCTGACGC
>CALFOY010000042.1 GCA_937919265.1 uncultured Capnocytophaga sp.
GTAATTCCTCGATGATAAGTACTGATTTAGGATATTGCTTGAGTTCTTGGGCTATGTTCTTGATACGGTCTTCTATTTCACCTTTATAGGAGGCTCCTGCTATGAGGGCTCCCATATCCAATTCAAATACAGCTAAGTTAGACAACACATCGGGGACTTGACCTGCTATAACCTTCTGTACAAAACTATTGATAAGGGTAGTTTTTCCTATACCTGAATCGCCTATGATAAGCACATTTTGTTTACTAAATCTGCACAGTATTTCGGTAATTTTTTGAGTTTCGGCAACTCTGCCAACAGGTATTTCTTTTGAGGCTTTAGCTTTGAGGACATCTTTTTTATTGACACAGTATTTTTGCAAAAAACCTTTAGCTGTGGAAGAAAGAGGAGCAGAAGAGAAAGGTTTTTCGGCAGAGGTAGCAGGAAGAGGGGTAGTTTCTAAAAGTTCAGCACGTGTTACAGGATAGGTTTTCATTTGGTCGAAATTGAAAGCTACTCCCTGAGTACTCAATGCTACAAATACATCCCATAAGGAGATTTCTTCTTCATCTAAAATTTCTCGAATAGCTTCTGCTTCAGTGAAGATAGTGTCTATCACTTCATCGGGGTCGCAGGAATAAGTGTTGGTAGCTTTTAGAGCTTCCTCAATGCGCACTTCAGCCCATTCTTCTAAATAGAACACATCGACTCCTTTAGATTCCAAAAGCTTTAAGAGTGGTAAATCTCTGTTGAGAACGGCTTTCAATAAGTGCCCGCCAGAGTAACGAGCATTCATATTTTCACGAGCTATTTTCTGTGCTATCTCTAATGCTTTAGTAACCTCTGGGGCATAGCTCAATTTCTTTTCTTCCATTGTTTTTTTGTATTTTTTATGATTGTTATTATCCTTTCTTCCAGAATATTTTTCCTTTTACTTTGTAATAAACATATATATTCTGGATACAAGCGTTATTAACATCCTTTTGCAGGCGCAAATTTTCTATTTTTACTTTCTTTCCAGAAATTTCTTTGCAAAACTGTGCAAAGGGTACGATTTTATCATCATTGATAACTACAGGGACTTGGTAGTTCTCACAAAGATAGTCTTTGAAATCATCTTTGGTTTTAGCTTGAGAGGCTACCCCATTGAGAAGTAGGATAAACTGTTCATTAGAGATATCAGGGACTTTTTTTGCAGAAGGAGGTGTGTCCTCTTTTTTAGGAGCTTTTGGAGCTACGGGAATATTGGTAAGCATATCTACCAAGGGGTCTTTCTGTGCTTTCCCCATAGGCAGCGAAAAATTGCTATGAGGTTGTTCATATACATAACTCTCCATATCTATAGGCTCTTTAGCCACTACGTGTTTAGGGGCTACATAAATAGTTTTGGTAGCAATGTGGTCTAAATCGCCATTGACGATAAGAGTTATCTTCTTTTGTCCTACGCGTTTGAACTTATAGGTTACAGAATCACCCACAGCATCAGTAGAGGAAGTTTCTCCAAAACTCCACTCAAATGAGATGCCTCCTTGTTTTTGTCCTATGAATTTAGTGGTTTCACCTAAAAAGACCACATCAGGAGCTTTGATGGTAGGCAGGTAGCCTACTTGTTGATTTAGAGAGGTAATGGTAAGCACCTTTTGAGAAGTACAAGAGCCATTGATAGTAAGAGTTACCACATATTCTCCAGTCTTTTCATAGGTATGGAAAGTACGCTGTCTAAAATCGGCAGGAGAACCATCGCCAAAATCCCATTTCCACGATTTGGCATTTTTGGTTTTATCACCAAACTCAATTACTTCCTTCACAGCATAGTTATCGGCAAAGACATAGAAGTTAGCCTCCTCGCAATCTACGTGACGAGAGCATTGAAAAATGAATAAGAAAATACCAAGACAAAGGAGTACTCCAAAACTCCAATAGATTTTAGGGTCAAATTTAGGAAAAAAACCAGTAGAATTATAATTCATATATCTTCTTATTAAAGAAATAATAGTAATTTAGAGGCGCAAATTAGTGATTTTTGACGAAACAACCAACAAAATTCAAATATATTTTTGTTTTTAGCTTGTATGAAAATTATAAACACTTATTTATCAGTAGTATATAAAAACAAAGAAAACCAGCAAAACATCAGTTCTGCTGATTTTCAAAATGGAGATATACAGG
>CALFOY010000043.1 GCA_937919265.1 uncultured Capnocytophaga sp.
CGAGATCTAGTACGGTCTCGTGGGCTCGGAGATGTGTATAAGAGACAGGATAAATATTATTTTTACCATTTCGCCAGTGCGGCACATAAAAGACGGATTTATAGAGAATCAATATAGTAAATCTTTGTTAATCTGTGCTTTACATCAATTTTTGGAAAATAGAAAAGAAAATAATTTTTATTTTCCAGCCTATGAAATTTTGATGGACGAACTTCGTGATTATCGTTTTTATGCACAAGACCTTGTTCATCCATCAGCACAAGCTATAGAATATATTTGGGAACGATTTTTGAAAATTTATATTCATTCAAGTTCTTTGGAGACAATGAAAGAAATCAAGAATATTCAACAAGGCCTAGCGCATCGTCCTCAAAATCCAGCCTCAGAAAAGCATCAACTTTTTTTGGAAAATATTTATAATAAAATAAAAAAAATACAACAAAATAATCCTAAAATTAAATTTTAATATGAAAAAAGTAGGTATAGGCATTGTTATTGGAATTATTATTATCTTTATATTTCAATATTATCAAAAAGAAAAACAAAATAAAACTGAAATAATAGAAAATACAACTCTCATTCAAAAACAAATAAAAAATGTAGGAAAATTAGTGGTAACAGAAGGATATTTTTCAGAAGTTATCACCTATAAAGATGCTAAACAATATTTAGGAAATCTTATTTCTTTTGACAAAAAAGCCCTTGTGGTTGTCAATGCAGAAGCTACTATTTCTTATGATTTATCTCAGATTAGTTATCAAATAGATGAGCAAAATAAAATTGTAAAAATTACTAATATCCCAAGCCCAGAGTTGAAGATATATCCAGATATTGAGTATTATGATATCGAAATGAGTCAATTCAATCCTTTTACAGCTACTGATCATAATTTGATTAATAAAAAAGTAAATCATATTATAAAACAAAAAATTGAAAAGTCTTCATTGGTTACCAATGCAGAAAATAGACTTATAACAGAACTTTCTAAAATATTGATTTTGACCAATTCAATGGGTTGGACACTTGAATATAACCAATCTGTAATACAGAAAGAAGAAGATTTTAAAATACCCCCGAAAGGATAATTGTTTGTTAAAAACATACAAAATAATGTGTATTTCCTAAAAAAGTCGTAACTTTACATCGTAATTAATAATTATGAGTAGGAAATATTTAATTGATAGGCTTACTTCTCCCGTAAGAAAAATAACAAAAGAAGCAAAATCAGGGGGAATTGTATTGGGGATAAATGTTATTTTAGCTCTTTTTTTGGCAAATTCTCCTTGGAAACAGGATTATTTCCATTTTTTTGAACATCATATAGGTTTCCAAATTGATGGAGTTTCTTATTTAGATTATTCTCTTCATCATTGGATAAATGATGGACTAATGGCTGTATTTTTCTTTATGGTAGGTTTGGAGTTAAAACGAGAAATCGTAGCAGGAGAACTCTCTAATCCTAGAAAGGCTTTATTACCTATTGGAGCAGCTATTGGAGGAATGATTGTTCCTGCGTTTATTTATTTTTGCTTTAATCAAAATCCAGAAGTACATCACGGCTGGGGAATCCCGATGGCTACAGATATAGCTTTTGCTTTGGGAGTTTTGTATATGTTAGGAGATAGAGTTCCTCTTTCTTTAAAAGTGTTTTTAACGGCATTAGCTATTGTTGATGACCTTGGAGCAGTTCTTGTTATTGCATTTTTTTATACAACTGAAATTTCTTTAACTCATTTAGGTCTTGGTTTTGCTTTATTGTTCCTTATTTATTTAGGAAGAAAAATAGGTATACGAAATATATGGTTTTATATATTATTTGGGTTGGTAGTTTGGGGAGCATTTTTACTCTCTGGGGTGCATGCTACTATTGCGGCTGTTTTGGTAGCTTTTATGATTCCTTCTGATGTTGAGCTTCACGAGAAAGAATTCTTACGAAATATTGATTCTTATTTAAGTAAATTCCGAAGACTGGACCCTAATCATAGAATACCAACACTTACTGAAAATCAATTACTTTTGTTGGAAAATGTGGTAAAAGATACCCGCAATGCAATACCTCCTTTGCAACGCTTGGAGCACGCTCTTCATCCGTTTGTTACTTTTGTGGTTGTGCCTATATTTGCACTTGCCAATGCAGGAGTGACTCTTTCTATCAAAGTAGATGAACTTTTCAATACTAATGTACTTTTGGGAGTAGCTTGTGGATTATTTTTTGGTAAAGTAATAGGTATAGTTGGTTTAACTTTATTGATGATTAAACTAAAACTTTCACCTTTTCCTCGAGGAATGAATTTTATAAACCTTTTAGGTCTTGGTTTTTTGGCGGCAATAGGTTTTACGATGTCCTTATTTGTTACTAATTTATCTTTTACTCACGAGCTTCATATAAACCAAGCTAAGATTGGTATCTTTATAGCTTCTATACTGGGGGGAGTAGTAGGGTATTTTATCTTGAAAAATGTAAAAAGTAAAACATAAAATATGATTTTTCTATATTTTCTTGAAAGGATATAAGCTACAAAAGTTCAAACATAACATTTTATTTTTTAGAATATTCTTTAAATAAAATAAACATAAAAAATTTTGGTTATCAATGGGAAATTCCCAGTTTCGATAGCCTTTTTTTTTAGTCTTATAAGAAAAATAAAAGTAGAATATACAAATATAATTGATTATATGAAAAAAATAATAACAGAACACGAAAAAATGAAAACAATATATAACCTACCTTTTCTAACCACAAAATCTTCTGATATTGTATAGTAAAAGCATATTTTTGGAATAAAAAAATAATAATTAACTTCTCTAAAAGCTAACAATTATGGAAAATGCTTATACCCCAGAAGAAACAAAGATAATAACACAAGAGTATAAAGAATTACTAAAAATCAGTTACCAAACCTTAACCGAAGAAGATAAAAAACTTATTCGGAAAGCCTTTGAAGTGGCTGTTGATGGGCATAAATACCAACGCCGTAAAAGTGGAGAGCCTTATATTCTTCATCCGATAGCAGTTGCCAAAATAGTTGCTCACAAAATAGGCTTAGACGCGGTTTCTATAGCTTCAGCTTTGTTACACGATGTTGTTGAGGATACAGAATATACCATAGAAGACATAAAGGAAATGTTTGGAGACACTATCGCTAAGATTGTTAAGGGATTGACCAAAATTTCTAATATCAGTAGAGATACAGATGTCTCTCTCCAAGCTGAAAATTTCCGAAAAATGCTTCTTACCTTGAACGATGACGTTCGTGTTATACTCATCAAGATTGCAGACAGGCTCCATAATATGCAAACGATGGACTCTATGCCTGACTACAAACAACAAAAAATTGCTTCTGAGACTTTATTCATCTATGCACCGCTTGCCCATCGTGTAGGCTTATATAATATTAAAACAGAACTTGAAGACTTAGGACTAAAATATACAGACCCCGAAATGTACAATCTTATTTTAGGGAAAATTGAAGAGTCTAAAGAAGAACAAACACAATACATTAAAGAATTTACAGCTATCATAAGGCAAGCCCTTAATGACGAAAAAATTGATTGCTACATAAAAGGAAGACCCAAGTCCATTTATTCAATTTATAAGAAAATGGTATCAAAAGCTATATCTTATGAAGAAGTATATGATAAGTTTGCTATTAGGGTTGTGTATAAAAGTGATGAGCATAATGAAAAATTCTTAGCGTGGAAGATATATTCTGTTGTCACAGACCATTTCAGACCTAACCCAACAAGACTAAGAGACTGGTTGTCTACGCCCAAATCTACCGGATACGAGGCACTGCATACTACCGTAATGGGACCTAAGAACCGATGGGTAGAAATACAAATTCGTAGCGAAAGAATGCACGAAATAGCCGAAAAAGGATATGCAGCACACTTCAAATACAAACACGGAGACCAAAAAGAACAAGGAATAGAAGTATGGCTTAACAGACTGCAAGAAGTACTTGAAAATAGTGAAGGAAATGCTGTAGAATTCGTGCAAGAATTCAAAATGAACCTTTATGCAGATGAGATTTTTATATTTACACCCAATGGCGAGATAAAATCTTTACCGAAAGGTTCTACTCCGCTCGATTTTGCTTTTTACATACACACAGAAGTAGGTATGCACACTCGGGGAGCCAAAGTTAATAACAAACTTGTGCCTCTTAACTATCGTTTGAAGAGTGGAGACCAAGTAGAAATAATCACCGCTGAAAATGCCCTGCCAAACTCAAATTGGCTTGACTATGCCACTACTGCAAAGGCTTTATCTAAGATAAAATCTGCACTGAGAGAAAGCAAAAAGAAAGTAGCAGAGGAAGGAAAAGAGGCGCTACGAAGAAAATTGAAACAGCTCAAACTTACTCTTTCAGAAGATGTGATTAATGACTTAGTAACTTTCTTCAAGGCTAAAACGAGTTTAGATATTTTCTACCAAATGGGAACTGGTGAAATATCAAACCAGATGTTAAAAGATTTCGTAGCAAGTAGAAATACATCTATTTTCAATTTTTTCAGGAAAAAAACAACTACATATGTACCCGAAACAAGTAAAGATGATGCAAAATATGATATGATTGTATTCGGGAAAGATGAGCAAGCCTTAGACTATACTTTTTCTAAGTGTTGCACACCTATCCCAGGAGACGATATATTTGGGTATATAGCTATAAATGGGGGAAGTATTAAAGTACATAAAAAAACTTGCCCCAATGCGGTGTCTATGCATTCAAACTATGCTTATAGAATTATTCCAGCAAAATGGGTGCAATCAACTGAAAGAGAGTTTGATGCTACTATAAAAATAACGGGTATAGACCGAAAAGGGTTGGTAGCAGAAATTACAAATCGTATTCAGCAAAATACAAATGTTACTATTACGAACCTGAATTTTAATACATCTGGTGGAGTTTTTGAAGGAAAATTAACTATTTCGATTACAAATACTCAGGTATTGCATCAATTATTAGAAAATTTATATAAAATTAATGGAGTAGATAAAATAACAAGAATATAAACGTATAAAAATAGCATAGTTTTATATATAAAAAATTACTTCAATAACTAAAACTAATAAGTATTTTATATTCATAAAAGAATTAATATAAAATAAGTAAAGAAGTTGAAGTAATTTTTTTATTTTACAAAATAGAAAAAATCAGTATTTATAATAAAAACTATTAAAATGAAGAAAAAAATATTAGTTTTTGTATTTATCATTCTATTAGGTATGATTACCTATAACTTATTACCCGAAAAAGAATTACCAAAAGGTGCAGATATAGACCTTATAGTAATTGAAAAGAGTAAAAGAAAGATGATGGTATATGAGAAAGGAGAACTTTTGAAAACTTATACGATTTCTTTAGGAAGAAACCCAATAGGAGCAAAAGAATACGAAGGAGACCGAAAAACACCAGAAGGGATTTATATTATAAATGATAAAAATCCAAATAGCGGATACTATAAAAATTTAGGAGTATCTTACCCGAATGAAGATAATATAAAACACGCAAAAGAATTAGGAAAACCAGCAGGTGGAGATATAAAAATACACGGATTGCGTAATAAAACAGGTATTATAGGTAAGTTTCATCGTTTTTTTGATTGGACATTAGGTTGTATTGCCTTAACAAATGAAGAAATGGAGGAAATATATAATGCTACTCCAGTAGGCACTAAAATAGAAATAAAACCTTAATAAAAGTATTTATAAAAAAATAAAAAATATATAGAAAACTAATAGGTTTTAATATGAAAAAAAATGAGCTTATATAAGCTCATTTTTTTATTACTACAATAGAAATAAAGTATATATAGAATGTAATAGTATGAGTAGTAAAAATTATCAAATACATAAAAAATGTATTAGTTTTACATTCTGAAATTTGTTTTTGTAGTAAATACTATTATGTTTTGTCTCATAGAATTAAAATTAATATAAAATACAAATTAGTTTTCACTACATTTTTAATAATTTTATATTAATACTATTATATTTTTGTTTTTATAAAATTTTCACTTGGTAAATACTAATAGGTTTTAATACGTTTTCTCATATTTTCAAAAAATACTATAATAGGTTTAGTGTCATTTTGAATATATAGAGTAGGGTCTGTCTCTTA
>CALFOY010000044.1 GCA_937919265.1 uncultured Capnocytophaga sp.
TTAACTTATTAACAAAAATAAATAAATTGTTAATAAGTTTATTTTATTTAGAATTAATTTCTATAACTAAATAAGTTGTTGAAAATGAAAGGTTTTTATTTTTTATAAGGATAAAAAGAATAATTTCTTAATGAATTATTTTAAATAAAATAAAAAAGACACTTGATGAGATGATAAAAAAACTTTAATTTTGCGCCGTCAAACTAAATTTTTATTTTAAATTATGAAGATGTTAGAACGTTGGCTATTAAGTATAGCAGCGATTTTTACGTTTGCAGTAGCAACAGCACAGCATACTGTGTCAGGTGTGGTGATTGACGGCGAAACGAATCAACCACTTTTAGGAGCAAATGTCCTTATAAAGGGCACTAGCATTGGGGCATCGTCAGATATTGACGGGAAATTTACCCTAAAAACATCACAAACACAAGGTACTCTTGTATTCTCGTATGTTAGTTTTGAGAATAAAGAAGTACCTTTTCGCATTTCTAACGGTAAGGCTTTTGTGAGAGTTGTTCTTCAGCCAGATGCACAATCTCTTGAAGAAGTAGTTGTTACAGGAAGTGCTTTGATGGATATTGCACAAGAGAGAAAAACTCCTGTGGCAGTTTCTACAATTCGAGCATCAGAAATTGTTGAAAAATTGGGTAACCAAGAATTTCCTGAACTGCTCAATCGTACTCCATCGGTATATGCAACCAAATCAGGAGGTGGGTATGGAGATTCTAAAATTAACCTTCGTGGTTTCTCTAGCCAAAACATAGCTGTAATGGTAAATGGAATGCCTGTGAATGATATGGAAACAGGTAAAGTGTATTGGAGCAACTGGTCTGGTATTGCAGATGTTACTTCAGCTATGCAAGTACAACGTGGTTTAGGGGCTTCCAAATTAGCTATTGCTTCTATTGGTGGTACAATTAATATTGTAACTAAAGCCTCTGATATGCCTGAAAGTGGAACAGTTTCACTAGCTATTGGTAATGATGGTTACAATAAAGAGCTTGTTGCTTATAATACTGGAAAAACAAAAAGCAATTGGTCTACATCTCTTTTATTAAGCCGTACAAGTGGTTCTATGTATGCAGATGGAACAAAATTTCAAGGATATAATTATTATTTTGCTTTAGGTTATACTCCTTCTGAAAAACATAGTTTTCAGTTTATGATAACAGGAGCTCCTCAGTGGCATAATCAAAGAAGATATGAAATATCTATTGCTGATTATTTAAAATATGGCAGTGATGGGAAGCCAAATAGAAAATATAATAGTCAATGGGGATACCATAATGGCGAAGAGTATGCTTTATATGTAAACGCATATCACAAACCAGTGGCAATGCTTAACTGGGATTGGAATATGGATTCAAGCTCAACACTAAATACTGTAGTTTATGCTTCTCTAGGACGAGGTGGAGGAGCTAAATTAGATGATAGAAGTATAGCAGCTTATCGAAACCAAGATACTGGCTTATTCGATATTGATAGATTGGTACAAGATAATGCAGCTGCTGGTTTAGTAAAAAATTATAGAGTGAAAGATGTTAACTCTCACGACTGGTATGGTATTTTATCTAATTTTAATCATAAACTAAATGAACATTGGTCTTTTAATACAGGTATCGATGCTCGTTATTACAAAGGTTATCATTATGTAGTGGTAAATGATTTATTAGGAGGTAAATATGTTTCAGATTTATCTAATAAAAACTTTACAACTGCAAGACAAATTTATAATACTGTTGATATTTCTCCAAATTATAATCCTTTCAATTCTAGACTAGACCCTCTTGAAGATAGAATTTCTTATAGTAGTAATGGAGAAGTGTATTGGGGAGGTATTTTCGGGCAAGTAGAATATTCTTCTAAAAAACTTTCAGCTTTTGCTCAGTGGTCTAGTTCTGTACAAGGTTTTCAACGTGTTGATGATTTCTTAAAAGAAGGAACATTAGCTTTAACAGGAAAACCTGAATCAGCTATGAAAACTACCACAGGATATAAAACTATTACAGGATATAACCTAAAAGGAGGGTTAAATTATAATATTAATGAATATCATAATATATTCTTCAATGCAGGATACTATTCTAAACAGCCTTTAGCTGCTGCTGTTTATCCAAATCATAAAAATTTCTTAAATCCTAATTTACAAAATGAAAAAATATTAGGATTAGAAGCAGGATATGGATTGAAATACAATGGTTTAAATGTAGGTTTAAATGTGTATAGAACATCTTGGAAAGACAGATACGAAAGAAAAGATAATCAAAAAGATACAGATAATACAAGATATATGGTAGAGCTTGAAGGACTACAAGAAATTCACCAAGGAGTTGAAGTAGAAGCAAACTATCGTATTAATGATTATGTAAAACTTAATGGTATGTTTTCTCTTGGAGATTGGTATTATAAAGGAAATGCAACTGCAAGAACTTTCCTCTCTGATAATAATGAGGAATATACTATAAAATCTCAACAAGCATTAGGAAATACAACTAATCAATTTACAACTTATTTGGATAATACAAAAGTAGGAGAGACTGCGCAACTTACCGCAAACTTAGGAGTAACAGTAAATCCTATTAAAAATCTTAAATTTGATTTAAATTGGCAATATGTTAATGATTTATATGCAAAATTAGATGTTAATACATTTAGTAATAAAACAAGTGCTGAAAAAGGAGTGTTAAAATTACCTTCTTATAACTTATTCGATTTGGGTGCTTCTTATAAATTTAATATTGCAGAGAAAAAAACTCTTTCTCTTTTAGTAAATGTGAATAACTTATTGGATACTTACTATATAGCAGAGTCTTCAACTAATATTCACGCAACTAATACAAGCGTAACTTATAAGGGAGTAGATGTAAACAATAGAGTTTTCTTTGGTTACGGACGCACTTGGAACGTTGCTTTGAAATATAATTTCTAATAATTTTTTAATTCAATAGAAGGATATACTTAGGTATATCCTTTTTTTATTTTTAGTAAAAAATTGAAACTACTTTTATAATCTATTTTAAATAAAGAAGATACAGGAATTACAAGAAGATTAGGTAATGATTTAGTAATAGTTCTTATTTTATTTGATTACACCTATTTTCTCAGTAACTTCTGGGTACAAAGAATAAACTATTTTCCTAACTTCCTTACTTACAATCAATTCTATTTTGTAAAAAACCTAATAGGTAATGATTTAGTTACGGAATTTAATTCATTGCTTTGCGTTTATTCCTGTGATTAACTCACGATGCAAAGGTACAAATATTTTCCCAATTGGCAAAAAAAAATCTAATTTTGCGGTCGCTACCGCACTACATCATGGAGGTTTCTAAACCTCCGTGTGAGTGCAGAGGCATCCACAAAATAGCCCGAATTTGCCTGACCAAAATCTCACAAAGGACTCTATCACAACGAATTTGTTTGATATGCAAAAAAGCAATTTATCCTATACCAAATAGTCGTTACAAAGGTTTCTAAAATAGTATCGAGTTTTATAAAATAAATCATTGGATTCATAAAGTAGATATACAAGTAGATGTTGCATTTGCTTTTTGTATTCAAGTTCACTTCTTTTGTCTAAATCTCCTTGTGAATTTTAGATAATACTTTATCTAAGCAATCTGCCACTTTATATAGCTATCCAATAGGTCTACATTTTCACAAAAAACACTAAGCATATACAACAAAAATAGGTAAATAAGTGTATCTTGCTAATCTTCTGTTAAATTATTCATAAATATTTTGCCAATCAAAAAAATATCCTTACCTTTACGTCGTTAATTTTTAAATGATAAAGTTATGTTGCATTTTTTCAAATCCATCAGAAGATCAGTAAAACACTGGTACATTCACCTTATTTTAGGGATTTTGTTCATTCTTTGTGGTATAGGAGTAATTATATCACCACAAGCTTCTTATCTTACCCTTTCAGTACTCTTTAGTCTCTCATTCTTAATATCAGGGATAACTGAGTCCTTCTTTGCCTTACAGAATACTAAAAATCTCAATGGTTGGGGGTGGTATTTGGTAAGCGGACTCATTTCATTGATAATGGGTATCTTTTTACTTATGTATCCTGCCCTATCAATGTTTATATTACCATTGGTAGTAGGTTTTACGTTGCTATTCCGTTCGTTTCAGCTACTCGGTTTTGCCTTCGAAGAAAAAGAAGCAGGCGTACTGAATTGGGGGAACTTAGCCA
>CALFOY010000045.1 GCA_937919265.1 uncultured Capnocytophaga sp.
CTCAAGAAAAATACTTTCCTTTTCTAAAAAACATTATATTTGCAAGTTTGTAAAAGAGAAATAATGAAATTTCAAATACAATCTGATTTTAAACCAACAGGAGACCAACCTCAGGCTATTAAAGAATTAGTAAAAGGATTTAATGATAATGAAAAATATCAAACATTACTTGGGGTAACAGGTTCTGGGAAAACTTTTACTATTGCAAATGTTATTAATGAAATACAAGTACCAACACTTGTTTTAGCCCATAATAAAACACTTGCCGCTCAATTATATAATGAGTTTAAGGCTTTTTTTCCAAATAATGCAGTAGAATACTTTGTTTCCTATTATGATTATTATCAACCAGAAGCGTATATTCCAGTAACGGGAGTTTATATAGAAAAAGACCTTGCTATAAATGAAGAGATTGAGAAAATGCGACTTAGTACAACATCTGCACTTCTTTCAGGTAGGAGAGATGTACTTGTGGTAGCCTCAGTATCTTGTTTATATGGTATTGGTAATCCTATGGAGTTTCAGAAAAATGTTATTTCTATAAAAAATGGACAAACAATTTCTAGAACTCAGTTTATGCAACGTCTTGTTCAGAGTTTATACTCACGTACAACGGCAGATTTTTTAAATGGAAATTTTCGTGTAAAGGGCGATGTTGTAGATGTTTTTCCTGGTTATAGTGATGTTCCTCTTCGAATTCATTTTTTTGGTAATGAAATAGAATTGATAGAATCTTTTGATAAAGAGACAAATAGAGTTATTGAGCGTTTTGATTATATTAACATTTATCCGGCTAATATGTTTGTAACTTCTCCAGATGTGTTACAGGCAGCCATCAGAGATATTCAAGATGACCTTGTAAAACAAGTAGAATATTTTTCTGAACAAGGTAAAATTCTAGAAGCAAAACGACTTGAAGAACGTACAAATTTTGATCTTGAAATGATACGAGAGCTTGGTTACTGCTCAGGAATTGAAAACTATTCTCGTTATCTTGATAGACGTGAACCTGGTACACGACCTTTCTGCTTATTAGATTATTTTCCCGAAGATTATTTAATGGTTATAGATGAAAGTCACGCTACAATACCACAAGTGAAGGCTATGTATGGGGGAGACCATAGTAGAAAAGAAAATTTGGTAGAATATGGCTTTCGTCTTCCTGCTGCTATGGATAATCGACCTTTAAAATTTGAAGAATTTGAGATATTACAAAATCAAGTAATTTATGTAAGTGCTACTCCTGCAGATTATGAATTACAAAAAACAGGAGGAGTTTATGTAGAACAAGTTATTCGCCCGACAGGATTATTAGATCCTATAATAGAAGTAAGACCAACTGAAAATCAAATAGATGACCTCATTGAAGAAATACAACAAAGAGTAGAACAGGATGAAAGAACATTGGTTACTACTTTGACAAAGCGAATGGCTGAAGAATTAACAAAATATTTAACAAAAATAGGGGTTCGTTGTCGTTATGTTCATAGTGATGTAGATACTTTAGAACGAATAGAAATAATGCAAGACCTCCGAAAAGGGCTTTTTGATGTTTTAGTTGGGGTAAATTTACTTCGTGAAGGGCTTGATTTGCCAGAAGTTTCTTTAGTTGCTATTCTTGATGCAGATAAAGAAGGTTTTCTGCGTTCTCATAGGTCAATGACGCAAACTGTGGGGCGTGCAGCAAGAAATATTAACGGGAAAGCGATTATGTATGCAGATAAAATCACAGAAAGTATGCGAATTACAATAGAAGAAACTGCTTACAGACGTGAAAAACAGCAAAATTATAATTTAAGAAATGGAATTATCCCAAAACCTCTTAATAAAAAAATAGAAAATGCTCTTAGTCGTAGCCCAATTACCGAATTTTATTATGATAATACAGTAAAAAAATCTGAAAATAAAAAACAAGATTTTCTTACAAAAGATGAAATAGATAAGAAAATTAAAGAAATTCGCAAGCAAATGGAAGCTGCTTCCAAAGAACTAGATTTCATAAAAGCGGCTCAATATCGTGATGAATTAAAATATTGGCAAGAAAAACGCATAGAAATTTCTTAATTTTTTTTAAAAGGAGGTAAATCTTTTAAGAAAATATATTTTTGATTTATATAATCCATTTGGCAAAAATAATGAGATATTCCATTGGTAATCATTAAGTTTTCAGCTTTTAATTGAAGGTTGTAACGAGCTATTTGGTCAAAAACCTCTTGAGTTATTTTCACTTGTGGTGCTTTGCATTCTACAATTAAGAAAATTTCTCCGTTGGGTCGATAAATAACGATATCATATCTTTTAGTGAGTCCATTAACATTTATTTTTTTTTCTATATTTAATAGTGTTTTTGGGTATTTTTTTTCTTCTAAAAGATATTTTATAGTATTTTGTCTGTCTCTTATACACATCTGACGCTGCCGACG
>CALFOY010000046.1 GCA_937919265.1 uncultured Capnocytophaga sp.
ACCCACGACCCCGAGATTACAAATCACGTGCTCTGGCCAACTGAGCTATATCGGCATTTTGCAAGTGTAAAAATACACCCTCCTTAACGAGGTGCAAATATACAACTTTTTTTTATTCCTCAAAAAAAAATATTGCTTTTTTTAAAAAAAATATTTTTACAACTTATTTCCTTCTTCATATTTCCATTTAAAAGACTCGTGTTGTTCAATGGCATAAGCAATTTTTTCTACTATTTGTTCAATAGATTCCGAATCATAATCAATTTCTAAAGGAGGTTTAATGCGCATTGTTTGTTGAATTCCTTTCTTCTTTATAGCTACTCCTTTTTTATCAAAAGCTCTACGAAACCCGTCTATTACAACAGGAACAACAATGGGTTTATAATTTTTTATTATGTGAGCAGTTCCTTTACGGATAGGTTTCCAAGGAGAAGTAGTCCCTTGTGGAAAGGTGATAACCCAGCCATCTTCAAGAGCTATACCTATATTCTTGATATCATCTTGCTTTACTTCTCTATGAATTTCTTTTCCTTTTTCCCTCCAAGTTCTATCCACATGAATAGCTCCTACATAAGCTAATATTTTAGGTAAAAGCCCTGCTCGCATTGTCTCTGATGCTGCTATATAATAAATATTCAATTTAGGATTCCAAACATACCCTACATTTGTAAGGGAATTTATCCTTCCTTTTAAGCTAGCATTGAATACGTGATACATAGCGATAACATCAGCAAAATAAGTTTGATGATTTGATATAAATAAAACTCCTTTTTCAGGAAGCTGACGAATGATTTCAGAACCTTCTATTTTTAGATGATTGAAACCATTGTACCGCCTATGCGTTAAAGCACCTAACACCCTTATGATTTGTTTTTTTATCCAAACTGCATTTCCAAAAGGATCTTGTTTCCAGAAACTCATTACTTATAATTATGCTTTAGTTTTTACTAAAAATTGATTGCAAAGATACAAAATTTATTAATATATATTTTTTATTTTTCTATTTACCAAAAAAATGGCTTATTAAAACAAAAAAACTTCCTAAATTTAGGAAGTTTTTAATATTTTACCAACCAGGGTTTTGTACTCGGTTATTATCTATATTCGCATTTCCAGGAGGCATAGGCCAAACTATTTTATAATAGCCTTGTGTAGAGCCATCAGCTGTTGAAGAATAAGGAATATTTAATCCGTTATATTCGTTTGTAGGAACTGTTTGAATAATAGAAGTATTCTGTACATCTCCTCTTACTACTCCTTCTTCCCAACGTTTGATATCTATCAAACGGAAACCTTCAAAACAAAGTTCTCGATTACGTTCTTTTTTTATATCTTCTAATGTTAAAGTAGTAGCAGAAACTCCACGAGCTGTTCTTAATGCGTTGAGATAAGTAGCTACATCTCCTCCTGTGTGATATGCTGCCTCAGCTGCAATAAGATACATTTCAGCTATACGGAATATTTTTGGCATGTGAATATAAGTAGCATCTCCCGTTGCTGTTACTTTCTGAAGAACATTATCAGGATATTTATTTACTAAGTAAATATTATCATACTTTGTACCAGAATAATTTACATAAAGTTTTTTTATGTATATATCTTTTCTGATATCTGTATCTTCAAATAAATCTACAAAAGTTTTTGTTGGCACATAATTTGGATTATAACGAATATCAGGATTAGCCTTCGTACCATGATTATAATATCCTAAATAAATAGTATTTGCTTCTGGATGTTCTTCTTTATTATTCTCAATATTGGTAGTTAATTGTACAATACTTTCTGCGGTATTATCATCTTTCCAAGCTGCTTCCAAAGCACTTGAAGAACTAACAAGAGGGTAAGTACCTTTATCTATAATTGTCTTAGCTGCTTGAAAAGCTCCTGACCAGTCTTGCATATACAACCTTACACGAGCCTCTAAGGCAAAGGCCGCATCATAAGTGAAAGTAGTGGAACCTAATTTCCCTGTTATTTCTGAAGTAACATTACCTTGATTATTATATACATATAATTTATCTTTCAATAGAGTTTTAGCTCGTTCTATATCTGCTAAAATAAAATTATATGTTTCAGCTAATGTGCTTCTACCTCCAAAATTGGTTAATTTATAACTATCTGTCAATACTAAACCTAAATCTTTTTGATTAGCATTGGCTTGCGTATATGCTGGACAAAAATGAGTTACTAAATAGGTATAATAATATGCTCTTCCTAAATATAATTCTCCTTTATAGTTTCTTATATTTCTTTGTAGGGCTACATCTCCTGGTGTTGGTATATTATCATACATATCCAGAGCGGTATTGATATTTTGTATCCCTTTATAATATCTTTGATAAATACCCCCTGTTGTAGCTTCTGCACTATTAAAATCTTCCCATCGATGTAAAGCAGGCACTTGCGGATTAGTTTTATAGGTCATATTCAAAAAGTCTGCTTGTACATCAGTAGCATACATATTAACTCCAAAGAAACTTTTTCGAATATCATAATACATCCCATTTGTCCAGTACTTAGCATCTTGTGCAGATAATAGAGAGTTGGCAGCACTCAATTCTGTATAAGGCTCTTGGTCTAAGCTAAAACAACCTTTTAATAAAAAAGAAGTAGCTAGAATACTAATTATTGTATTTATTTTTTTCATAATATATTAAAATTTAAGATCAACCCCTATTGTAAATTGTCTTGATGGAGGATAACCTCCAGTAGAAAGCGGGTTTTCATACTCTGGGTCTGGACCTGAATATTTAGTAAGTGTAAATATGTTACGAGCTGAAGCATATAAACGTACCCCACTGAAAAACTTCATTTGTTCTATTACTTGTTGAGGCAAACGATAACTCAAACTAATACTTTTTAGACGAATAAAAGAAGCATCTTCAAGTAAGCGGTCATCTATATTCAAGAATGTAGATGAAGTTATTCTTGGATAATAAGTCTCATCTCCTGCTTGTTTCCAATAATTGTCATAATTAAGAAGGTTTTTGCTAAGGTTGTATCCTCCAAAAGCATTACCTGGATTTTCTACTTTTTCTCTGTCTTTATTAATCATATACTTACCTGCTGAGTAAGAAAATCCTAAATCAAGTGTAAAATCTTTATAAACAACATTAAATCCAAAACCTCCATTAACAGGCGCATATTTCTTTTTACCTGTTGTTTGTGCTAAATAAGGATTATAACGATTGGTTACTTTACTGTCATCTTTCTGTTGTTCCATTTTGTCTGTACCTGGCATATACCATTGAGGCTGACCATTTTGGGGGTTAATTCCTTTATATAATGGCAATGCCCATTCCCAAGAATTTCCTAACTTATATCCACTATAAACACCTGGATTAACAAGCGATTCTCTATTATAGAAAAAAGAAGTTATTCTTGATTCATTATAGTTAAGGTTAAAGTATGGACGAATAGAAAAATCATTATTAGCACTTCTATACACCACAGATGAGAAAGTAAAATCTATACCTCTATTTTGCATATTCCCAACATTACTAGTATAGCTAGTATAACCAGATGTTGTATCCAGATCTTGAGTTGAGAGCATACCATAAGTTTTTCTATCATATACTTCTATATTGAAAGATGTTCCACGATTGATAACAAAATTCAAACCAAGAGTAGTCTTTCTCTGTCCTTCCCATTCCAAACCTGGGTTACCCAAAGTATAGATAACATATCCATTTTCTTTATTATAAATATTAGTAGAAGCAATTGTAGAAAGATGCGCATATGAACCTACTCCAGCAGAACCTGAAAGCCCTGTACTAAAACGGATATTAAGGTCTGTTAGCCATTTCACATTTTTCAGGAATGATTCTTCCTTCATTTTCCACATAACTCCCAATGCCCAAAAGTTCCCATAACGATTATCTCTCCCGAAAACAGAAGAACCATCTCTACGAGCAGAAAGGTCTAGGAAATATCTACTATTATGAGAATACTCTAAACGCCCAAAAAATGAATTGAAAGTTTGTACTGCTTTCGAGTCTTGTACATTTAATGACTTTGTACCATGTGTAAGCATCATCAAACCATCAGAAGGTTGTCCTTGTGATCTTGCATTAAATTCTTTTGAAGTATGCTCTATAGATTCTTGTCCTAATAAAATATTAAAATAGTTTTTAATCCCAACATTAAAACGATATTCTAATGTATTATTATAGGTTTTTGAAATAGATTTTGACAAACTTCTATATGCATAAGCTGTTGTGGCTCCTCCTGATCTATAATCAACATAAGATGCCATTTGAAATCTTTCAGACTCACCAATAGAATACTGTACCCCCATTTGAGACTTAAACACTAAGTTTTTAATAGGTTCAATAGTTATATAACCTATTGGCACTACATCATCGCCAAATGAATTGGAAGGCAATTTTTCAGCTAAATACTCCGGATGATAAAATCCATTTGTTCTACTAGTAAGAAATTCTATATAATTCTTTCTAGAACCATCTGGATTATAAGGAGTAAGCATTGGTAATGATAAAATATCAGGGGTAATCTGTGTCCCTCCTGAACTTTCAGTGTCATTATGCCCCAAAGCTACAGAAATACCACCTTTTAACCAATTTGTTATTTGGGTGTCAATATTCATATTCAAAGTATAACGCTTATAGTTAGATCGTGGTACAGTACCATTTTGATCTAAGTATCCTAATGACAAGTAATATGAAGTACTATTACTTCCACCTGACACAGAAACATCGGTTCTATAAAGAGGCACAAAATCTTTATAAAACACTTTATCCCAGCGTGTATTGTTTGGATATTTATTTAGGAAATATTGTACAGCTGCTTGGTTATCTGCTTCTGTTGTTCCTGTTATACCTGCAGCAGACCTAACACTAGCGGGATTTCTTCTTATCCAGAAATCTAAATATTCTTGCGGACTCATTAAGTTATCATAGAATTTTCTACTAGCATTAGTTATTGCTGAGAAGCCCATTTGATGACTTATAGAAATTGAAGTACGTTCATTTTTCCTCCCTTTTTTGGTAGTAATCAGAATAACCCCATTAGCTGCTCGAGCTCCGTAAATAGAGGTTGATGCAGCATCTTTTAGTACTGTAATATTCTCTATATCATTAGAGTTAAGATCTGTTAATACAGAACTACTTACAGGTATTCCGTCCATTACATATAAAGGCTCTGGCACTCCTCCCCCTTGAAATCCTGCTGAAAAAGAGTTCAAGCCATGTATTACGACCTTAGAAGAATTAGAACCTGGTTTATCTCCACTACCACTTGGAGTAATAACAAGCCCAGCTATTTTACCTTGCAAAGCGTCTATTACGTTAGCATTTGGGTTATTTTCTATTTCTTTCCCAGAAACTTGAGCTATTGAAGAAACCGTTTTACTTGCAACTTTTTTCGCTCCATAGCCAACAAGAACAGTTTCTTCCAACTCTTGTACGTCTTCATATAGAACGACATCAATTCTTGAAGATTTGCTTGTAACTTTCTTGTTTTCTTCTTTCATTCCAAGAAATGAATAGTTAAGCACATCACCAACATTAGCTTGAAGTTTGTACTCTCCATCTATATCAGTAACAGCTCCATTAGTAGTTCCTTTTATCAGAACCATAACCCCAATTAGAGGCTCGCCTTTGTCATCTTTCACAATTCCTGAAACAGAAATTTTCTGTGCAAAAGACAGTTGCAATGACACAAAAAAGAGTATCATTGCCCAAAAAACTCTCAATTTCATCTTCTATAATTTTTTACGTTGCAAAGATTATAAAAATACACGAATAATCCAAATTAATTTTTATTTTTTAGTATATTTTAACGAAAAATAATTAAATTAACTATTTATAAAAGAAATAATAACTGTTTTTTTTATTATTACAGTAAAAAAGAAAAAAATATATCAAAAAAAAAGAAAAAACTGCTTATTTAAGCAGTTTTTTGTTTTTACCATCCTTTATTTTGTTTTAGTTTTCCTTCTTCTAAAATAATATCTGAAGGAGGAAGAGGCCAAACCATTTTATAATTATCAGACGAAATATTAAGTTCATTATAATAAGAAGCAGGGTCTCTCGTTATAATAGACTCATTTTGAGGAGTTTTACGAACTACTGATAACCCCCAACGTTTGATATCTATCAAACGAACACCTTCAAAAGCAAATTCTCGATTACGTTCATCTTGTATTTCTTGCCAAATATCTGTATAAGTAACATTTTCCAACCCTCGTGCTTTTCTTAATTTATCCAAATACGTTTGTGCATCTGTTGTTTGACCTAATTTGTAAGCAGCCTCAGCAACAATAAGATACATTTCAGCGATACGGAATAACTTAGGTTTATGAGCATATGAATAAGCATTAGAACCAAACCCAAACCAAAAGGAAGATGAAGATGAGGATAAAACCATATCTGGATTGTTAGGATATTTATTTACTAAATAAAGAGAAATAGTATTACCTAAATATTTCACATTTTTTTGCTCTAAATACACATTTTTGCGAATATCATTAGCATTATACAAATTCACAAAATCCTGAGTAGGAACTGCTTGAGGAGAATAAATAGAAGATCCTGGATTAAAATAATCTGATGCTTCGTCTAGATAAATATCATTCGTTGCAGAAACTACCTCTTGGTCTTTACCATTTATTATACCTGCAAATATTTGAGTGATGCTTTCTTTTGTATCATCATTATGCCAAACACCTTCTAATTCACTTTGCGTTGTTACTAATGAATATGTATTAGCATCTATCAGAGCCTTAGCTACATTATAAGCTTGTTGCCATTCATTTTTATATAATAAAACTCTAGCTTTAAGAGCCTTCACTGCATCAATAGTAAAAGAAGTAGCCCCCACTGAACCTGTTTTATTTTGCAATAAAGTTTCTGCCTGAGCTATATCAGATAAAATAAACTCATAAGTTTGCTTTAAAGAACTCCTTGCTGGAAAATCTTTTTTTGTAGTTTTATATAACAGAGGCAAGCCTAAATCTGTGTCTGCGGAGCTTTCGTTATAAGCATTACAAAAATGTGTAGCCAAATAAGAATAACAAAATGCACGCCCTAATAATAGTTCTCCTTTATCTGAGTTGAGCCCTACAATGTCAGTTTCTGCTCCTGATTCAATAATTTTATTCACGCCTTCAAGAGCTGAGTTAATATTCTGAATAATTAAATAATAATTATTCCAAATATTAATAGTGCCTTTATCTGAGGAAGTAAAGAGCTCCCAAGTATGTATATCATTCCAAGAAGGAGAGCCTATAATTGTTCTATTCAAAAAATCTGCCTGAACATCTGCAAGATACATAGACTGTCCGTGAATATTATCTCGGAGAAGTGAATACATTCCATTTACCCAAAAATCAGCATCTTTTTTGCTATGTACATTGGTAGCATCCAAACTATCATAGGGGGTTTGGTCTAGACTAAAACAACCATTGAAAAGAATAGAAGTAATAAGAATTACAAATATTTTATTAATTTTTTTCATTTTTTTAAAATTTAAGTTCTACACCTAAAGTAAATTGTCTTGTAGGAGGATAACCACCCGTTGAAATATTATTAGAAAACTCAGGGTCTGCCCCTGTATATTTTGTTAAAGTAAAAATATTACGAGCAGAGGCAAATAAACGCAATCCGTTGAAAAATTTAATTTGTTCTATTATTTTTTGAGGTAAATTATAGCTTAGACTAATACTTTTTAAACGAACAAAAGAAGCGTCTTCTAATATACGTGTATCACTTTGCATAACTCGCATTCCGTTAGATATTTTTGGATAAATAGTATTATCTCCCGGTTGTTTCCAATAGTTAAGAATATCTCTACTGAAATTATACACCCCGAAAACTCCCAAATTATTTACCTTAAGTCTATCTTCATTCAATAAATATCTTCCGTATGAGAAAGAAAAGCTCATATCTAATGAAAATGCTTTATAATTAACATTCAAACCAAAACCTCCGTTAATAGGAGCGTGTTTTTTCTTCCCTGTTGATTGACTAAGTAGAAAATCATTATACTGAAGGGATACTTGATTATCATCTGTTTGTTTTTCCATTTGGTCTGCTCCTGGCTTGTACCACTCAGCATATCCTTGGTCATTTATCCCTTTAAAAATAGGTAAATACCACTCCAATGCTCCACCCACTTTATAACCTACATTTTGTCCTGCATTTGTTAATTTAGAAAGCCCATAAATAATAGTATTTACTTTCTGTACATTATAATTTACATTAAAATAAGGGCGTACAGAAATATCATTGCTTTTATTTCTATAGATAACTGAAGAAAGAGAAAAATCAATTCCTTTATTTTCCATACTTCCCACATTGGCAGGTAAAGAGGTTATCCCTGCCATAGAATTATTAGTAAAAGTAGACAACATACCATAAGTATCTCTTTTATAGAATTCTATATTAAAAGAAGTATTCCTATCAATAACTGTATTTATACCTATAGTTGTTTTTTGTTGCTCTTCCCATTCAAGGTTTGGATTACCAAGTTGGGAAAGTTGATAAGCTATTTTCCCCTGATAGGTATTGCTTAATGAAATTAAATCATAAATTCTATAATCTCCCGCACTTGAATTACCTGAAACCCCTGTGCTAAATCTTAAATTAAGATCTGTAAGCCAATTTATATTTTTTAAAAATGCTTCTTCTTTTACTTTCCACATTGCACCAATAGCACAGAAGTTTCCGTATTGGTTTTCTTTTCCAAAAGATGAAGAACCATCTCTACGAGCTGAAACATCTAAAAAATATCGATCATTATAAGAGTATTCTAATCTACTAAAAAACGAATTAAATGTAGATACTGATTTGAAGTCTCTTACACTAATCCCTTGTGCTCCACTACTAAGAGTTGTTAACCCATCTGAAGGCTGCCCCTGTGATGTTGCATTGAATCCTTTTAGCGTTGATTCTATAGACTCTTGTCCTAAAAGGAAATTAAAATTATGTTTTTCTTTTAAAAGAAAACGATACTCTAAAGTATTTGTAAATGTTTTCTGGATAAATTTCCCCATTGAACGTGTTACCTGAGGTATTGTTGTAGAACCATCATAGCTAACGAATGAAGGCAATGGATTTTTATCTTCTGCTTCACTTATATTTAATTGTACCCCTACTTGCGTTTTAAATATTAAATTCTGTATAGGTTCTAATTGCAAATATCCAATAGGCAAAATATCTTGTGTATAGCTAACATTTGGACGTTTTTCTGCCTCATATTCAGGATGATAAATACCATTTGCTCCTCCTAAAAA
Organism: uncultured Capnocytophaga sp.; assembly: GCA_937919265.1. Classification (GTDB taxonomy): domain Bacteria; phylum Bacteroidota; class Bacteroidia; order Flavobacteriales; family Flavobacteriaceae; genus Capnocytophaga. The sequence goes on from CALFOY010000046.1 coordinate 9,254, forward strand.
ACTTGAAATATAATTTTTTCTATTTCCATTACTGTCAACAGGAGAATACATTGGCAACATTAGTACTTTACCGTCGGATGAAGCGGTAGAACTATCTTGGCTATCATTATGAGAAAGTGAAAGAGAAATACCCGCTTTAAGCCATTTTGTTATTTGAGTATCAACGTTAGAATTTAACGTATATCTTTGATAACCAGAACGAGGCTTAGAGCCTTCTTGATCAAAGTATCCAAAAGAAAGATAATATGATGTATTTTCTGAACCTCCAGACACAGAAACATCTGTACGAGTAAGAGGCACAAAATCCCGAAAGAATACCTTATCCCAACGAGTATTATGAGGATACTCTTTTAAATAAGCATCTGCTTTTATACGAGCATTTGCTTTTTGTTCTTCTAAAGTCGCTCCTGTTACATTAAAATTTGAAGGAAAATTTTCCACCCAAAAATCCATATACTCTTGTGGAGTTAATAAGTTATCAAAGAATTTTCGGCTAACACTAGTAAGAGCTGAAAAACCTAATTGATGGTTTATAGTAATACTTGTTCTTTCATTTTTCTTCCCTCGTTTAGTCGTAATTAGAATAACTCCATTGGCTGCACGAGCCCCGTAAATAGAAGTAGAAGCTGCATCTTTAAGAACCGTTATAGACTCTATATCTGCAGAATTCAAAGTTGTCATTACATTACTACTAACAGGAGACCCATCTAATATATATAAAGGTTCTGGATTTTCCCCTCCTGAATCCATACCAAACATACTTGAAACAGAGTTAAATCCATGTATAAGTACAGAAGGCGCCTCTCCTGGTTTACCTGTATTGGTTTCAATAACTAACCCAGCTACTTTACCTTGTAAAGCGTCCATAACATTGGCATTAGGAGTTTGAGCAAATTCTTTAGAAGAAACTTGCGCAACTGAAGCCACCGTTTTGCTTGCTACTTTTTTTGCTCCATAGCCCACCACAACAGTACCTTCTATTTCTTGAATATCATCTTGTAGAATAATATCTAATTTTGCCGATTTGGAATTAATTTTTTTCTCTTGCGTCTTCATTCCAAGAAAAGAATATTCAAGAACATCTCCTATTTTAGCTTCTATTTTATATTCTCCTTCCATATTGGTAGAGGTTCCTGAGGTTGTACCTTTTATAAGAATAAGCACACCCAAAAGAGGCTCTCCTTGAGCATCTTTAACTTTTCCTGATACAGCTATTTTTTGAGCATAGGAAATTTGCAATGACGCAAAAAATAGCATCAATGCACAAAAAAGTCTCAATTTCATATTAGATTTTTTTATTTTGCAAAGATTTCTAAAAAAAAATCGAATTTCCAAATTTATTTTTATATTTTTTGTTATTTTTAGGAAAAAGATTTTTTAATATTATATACAATATTACTCAATTTGAGTATTAAATTATATTTTTATTCTAAATAATTTTTTAAGTAAAAAAATTAACAATAAAGAAACATTTATTTGATTTTTTTTTTTCACTTTTGCAAAAAAAATTTATGGAACAGATTTATATTTTCACATTAGTTGTTCTTTTTGTTCTTGCGGTTTTTGACCTTATGGTTGGAGTAAGTAATGACGCTGCGAATTTCTTAAATTCTGCAGTAGGCTCAAAGGTTACAACTATTCGTACAATAATGATTGTTGCGAGTATTGGTATTGGCATTGGGGCTATTTTCTCAAATGGAATGATGGAAATTGCCAAATCAGGTATTTTCAATCCTCAAATGTTTTATTTTGAGGAAATTATGGTGATTTTTGCTGCCGTAATGATTTCAGATATCATACTATTAGATTTTTTCAATTATCTAGGGTTGCCTACTTCTACAACTATTTCTATTGTCTTTGAGTTATTAGGAGCTTCAGTAGCTGTTGGGCTTATAAAAGTACTTTCTGACCCTCAGAGTGCCATTATCGTTACAGACTATATTAATACTGCCAAAGCGGGGCAAATAATAAGTGCTATTTTTGTTTCTGTACTTTTTGCTTTTACAGCAGGGAGTTTAGTTCAGTTTATTGCTCGTATTATTTTTACTTTTCATTATGAAAAGAAAATGCATTATTTGAGCGGTATTTTTGGAGGTGTTGCTCTTACTGCACTTATGTATTTCCTTGTCATTAAGGGGCTTAAAAGTGTTTCTTTTGTTAGTAAAGACCTTTTACTTTGGATAGACACACATTCTGGAATTATCATTTTAAGTTTTATTATTTTCTTCGGGATTTTATCTCAATTATTATATTTAGCCAAAGTAAATATTTTTAAAATTATTGTTTTAGCCGGAACATTTGCCTTAGCTATGGCTTTTGCGGGGAATGACTTAGTTAATTTTATTGGTGTTCCTATTGCGGCTTGGGATTCTTTTAATCTTTGGACATCAGCAGGTATGCCTGAGAATTCCTTAAATATGTCAGGCTTGTTAGATGGAGGACAAACACCTCAATATTTCCTTTTCATTTCTGGAACAATAATGGTTCTTACTCTTTGGTTCTCAAAATCTGCACAAAACGTAATTGCAACAGGAGTTAATCTTTCAAGACAAGATGAAGGAAAAGAAAAATTTGAAGCTAATGCTATCTCTCGTATTGTAGTTCGCTTTTGTGTTTGGATTTCTCAAGCAATAGAAAAATTAATTCCACGGGCTGTACTTCAAAAAATTGACAAACAATTCCAAAAACCAGAAGAAAAACCAGGTGAAGACAAACCTGCTTTTGACCTTGTTCGTGCTTCTGTAAATTTGGTAGTAGCCAGTAGCTTGATTGCCTTGGGTACATCTCTAAAACTACCTTTATCAACCACTTATGTTGCTTTTATGGTTGCTATGGGTTCTTCTCTTGCTGATAGAGCGTGGGGGAGAGAAAGTGCTGTTTTCCGTGTTGCTGGTGTGTTCAATGTTATTGGAGGTTGGTTTTTGACAGCTGGCGCTGCCTTTGTAATGGCTTTTATAATGGGGCTTATTTTATACTATGGAGAAATTTATGGGCTTATTATAATGGTGTTAGTAGTAGGATTTTTACTAATGAGAAATTCTATTGCTTACAAACGTAAAGAAGCTAAAAATAAAGAAGCACAAAGCCGTCTGTTCAATCGTGAAGACCTTATTACTATCAATGGTATAATGCGTATGAGCTCTCAAAACATAGCAGGAGCTGTACAACAAATCAATGAAATTTATACTGGAGTTATCAATAATCTTGCTGTAGAAAATTTAAAAGAATTAAAAGCTAATAAGAAAAAAGCAAAAGCTTTAAGCGCTGATATTGAGGAACTTAAAGCGGGAATTTATTATTTTATCAAATCTGTTGACAATGGCTCTGTAGCATCTATTAAATTTTATATCCTAATTCTAGATTATTTATATAGTATGGCAAATTCTATTGTTTTTATTGCAGACAATAGCTTTACTCACGTAAATAATAATCATAAAAAACTGAAATACAATCACATAAGAAATTTAAAAAATATTTCTGAAAGAATGGAAGCTCAGTTTGATAAAATTTTGGAAATCTTGAATGTATCTATGTATTCCAACTCTATCACCAAACTTATTGAAGATGAACATTCTATAAAAGACCAAATTTCAGCCCTGATAGAGAAACAAATTTTGGATATTCGTACTGCAGAAGGAAGCCCTAAAAATACAAAACTTTATTTCAATATATTATTAGAAACCAAAGTATTAACAAGAACAATCATATTCCTGATGCAATTATTTAAAGACTTTAAAGACCAGTATAAAAAAGTTTCTTAAAATATAAAACCATAGAATTTATTTTCTATGGTTTTTTTATTTTATAATCTATAACCTATTCCAACAGAAAAATGTCCGTATTTATAACTATCAGAAGGTATATTCGGTTTTCGTTTTGCATTTGGAATATAATAATTTATGTCCGCACTAAAAATAATTTTCTTCCATTGAAAATAACCTCCTAGAAAAGCTCTTGCATTTACGCCTTGTGCATCACCAAAATTAATATTCGGACCTATCCCTAGTTGTAAACCATTTGTATCCTGCATATTTCCAAGGAAAATCCAAAGCAAAGATACTTGATGAATAGAATTATATTTGTCATAATCATCATTCTGTTGAGCAGATACAAAAGTATAATCCACCCTCATACTTGAAAGCATTTTTCGTAATAAAACAGATTCTGAGTCAGAAATATCAGCTTGTAAATACACATTTACACGTGGATTAAATGATATGGAAGCCTTAGAACCCGAATTTTCATCTGGTTTTTCTCTATCATTATTATACAAAAAAGGAAGCTGAACACCAGCTACCAAATTACTTCTATTTTGCCCCCAAAAGAGAGTTGTAAAAAATAAAGCTATTAAAAAAGTAACTTTTTTCATTATTATAATTTTATAATTTAAAATACAAAAGTATTAAAATTATCTTTTAACACTCTAAAATACACAAAAAAATTAACTATATTAAGCTATAATATATAAAAATTAACTATATTTTATAGTATTAAGTATATTGTTTTATATAAAAAATGTTTTACTTTTGCCCAAAATAATAAAGCGGAATCCGAAAAGCTAAATAGAGTAGGAAAAAATGTAATCTTATTTTTTATGAATATTTTAAATCTTATTTTAAGTATTTTCCCCATAATTTTACTGATTTATTTGATGGTAAAACGGAACGCCTTGCCGTCATATGTAGCACTTCCTCTCATAGCGGGATTGGTTTATGCTATTCAGTTATTTTATTTTAAAGGAGATTTTACAGTTTTAAATGCCAATATTATTTCAGCAATTATGTCAGTTGCTACTCCTATCACTGTTATTTTTGGTGCTGTTCTCTTTAACCGAATGCTCGAAGTCTCCGGAGCAATGAATACTCTACGAAAATGGTTAGGAAATATTAGCCAAAACCCTGTTGCTCAAATAATGATTATCGGCTGGGCTTTTGCTTTTATGATAGAAGGAGCTAGTGGTTTTGGTACGCCAGCAGCTATCGCTACTCCTATTTTGGTAGGCTTAGGGTTTAGACCTATGCAAGTTGCTATTTTAGCTCTGATAATGAACTCTGTACCAGTGTCTTTTGGAGCAGTAGGTACTCCTACTTGGTTTGGCTTTGATGGACTTATAAGCAAAGGTCTTCTTGATGAAAAAGGACTTGCTCAAATTGGGCAAATGAGTTCATTAATACATTTTTTTGCTGCTTTTATTATTCCTATTTTTGCTCTTCGTTTTATTGTAAGCTGGAAACAAATTAAAGAAAATATTATCTTTATTCTTATCAGTATTTTATCTTGTACTATTCCTTATCTGATTGTAGCTCAATTTAATTATGAATTTCCTGCCTTAGTAGGTGGAGCTATTGGATTATTTATTTCAGTGATTGTAGCCAATAAAGGTATTGGTTTAGCAAAAACTGAAAATTCATCAGAACAAAAAGACAATGTAAGTATAAAAGAATTAATAAAAGCCCTTACTCCAACTGCTTTATTAATTATCATACTAGTAATCACTCGTGTAAAACAACTTCCTTTAAAAGCGATGATGAATGATGCTTCAGAGTGGTTTAGTATCCCTTTAGGTTATTTAGGTGATTATCAAGTAAGTAAAGGACTCATTTTTAGTATAAAAAATATTTTCCAAACGGGAGAAAATGCCAGTTATAAACTATTATATGTACCAGCTTTAATTCCTTTCATCATTACAGTTTTAATTTCTATTCCAATTTTTTCTATTGAAACAAAAAATGTAAAATCTTTATTTTCAAATAGTTTTAAGCAAATTCAGAAACCCTTTCTAGCCTTAGTGGGTGCTTTGATTATGGTTAATGTTATGCTTATCGGAGGTGAAAATTCTATGGTACAAATCATTGGGCAAGGGTTAGCAAATGCTACTGGCGAATACTGGACTCCTTTTGCCTCTTATCTAGGGGCTGTTGGAGCTTTTTTCTCTGGCTCAAATACCGTTTCCAATATTACTTTTGGAGCTGTACAATATTCTGTTGCTCTTGAAACTGGCTTGTCCATCCCTCTTATTTTATCTTTACAATCTGTAGGAGGAGCAATGGGAAATATGGTATGTATCAACAACATAATTGCCGTTTGTTCTGTATTAGGAATAGATAACGCCGAAGGGCAAATAATTAAAAAGACCGCAGTACCTATGTTTATCTATGGTATTATTGCAGCTTTTGTGGCATATTTTATCATTCCTCTTATATTTTAATTTAGTTTTTTAATTTTTTTATATTTAAAGCAAATACAAAATGTATTTGCTTTTTTTCTTTAAAAAGAGATAAAGAAAAAATAAATAACAAAAAAAACCGTTAAAATTCTTTTATCCATTTAATAATTTTTCTCATTATAAAAAAAATTCGTACATTTGTCCCAAATATAAACGAAGATTATGGATAATAAAGAAAAAAATACAGAAACAAAATTAGACAATCAAGAAGTTGTAAAAAAAGTTTTTACAAAATATCTGGAAGAGCACGCTCACCGCAAAACACCTGAGAGATACGCTATTTTGCAAGAAATTTATGATAGTAAAGACCATTTTGATATTGAATCTTTATATATCAAGATGAAAAATAAAAACTATCGTGTGAGCCGTGCTACTCTTTATAACACCATAGAAATCTTAATGGAATGTGGTCTTGTTCGTCGTCATCAATTTGGACAAAATCAAGCACATTATGAAAAATCATACTTCGATCGCCAACACGACCACGTAATTCTTACCGATACTGGTGAAGTAATGGAGTTTTGCGACCCTCGTATTCAAGCTATAAAACAAACCATAGAAGAGATTTTTGATATTACTATAAGTAATCATTCTCTATATTTTTACGGAACTCGTAACAAAAAAGACGAATAAAATACACTAACAATGGCAGTAGATTTAATTCTTGGCCTTCAATGGGGTGATGAAGGTAAAGGCAAAATCGTTGATGTTCTTACCCAAAAATATGATATTATCGCTCGTTTTCAAGGTGGACCAAATGCGGGACATACTCTTGAATTTGAAGGTATCAAACACGTTTTACACACTATTCCCTCTGGGATTTTTCACCCAAAAGCAGTTAATGTTATAGGTAATGGTGTTGTTATTGACCCTATCATCCTAAAAAAAGAAATGGAAGCCCTAGCTCCTTTCAATATTAATTTGAAAGAAAAGCTACTTATTTCTCGTAAAGCTCATCTGATTTTACCTACTCATAGGTTATTAGATGCGGCTTCAGAAACCTCAAAAGGAAAAGCTAAAATAGGCTCTACTTTGAAGGGAATAGGACCAACATATATGGATAAAACAGGGCGAAACGGATTACGAATTGGCGATATTGAATTATCTGATTTTGAACAAAAATATAGAGCCTTAGCCGACAAACACGAAGCTATGATAGGTTATTATGGGGTAGATATTCAGTATAACCTTCCAGAGCTTGAAAAAGATTTTTTTGAAGCTATTAACTATCTAAAAAAATTATCTTTTATTGATAGTGAAGAATATTTCTACCAAGCGCAAAAACAAGGAAAAAAAATTCTTGCAGAAGGCGCACAAGGTTCTATGCTTGATGTTGATTTTGGTACATATCCTTTTGTAACTTCATCAAACACAACAGCTGCAGGGGCTTGTACAGGACTAGGAGTTGCTCCTAACCAGATAAAAAATACTATCGGGATATTTAAAGCTTACACAACTCGTGTAGGTAGCGGTCCTTTCCCAACTGAATTATTTGACGAAACAGGAGAAAAAATAGGACAAATAGGCAGAGAAGTTGGCGCAACTACAGGAAGAAAACGCCGTTGCGGTTGGCTTGATTTAGTTGCTCTCAAATATGCTGTTCGTATCAGTGGAGTTACTGAATTAATAATGATGAAAGCTGATGTTCTTAGTGGTTTTGAAACCTTAAAAGTCTGTACAGCTTATCTTTATCAAGGTAAAGAAATTTCTCATCTACCTTATAATATTGAAGAGCAAAATATTACTCCTATTTATACAGAAATAAAGGGTTGGAATAAAGATTTGACTTCTATAAAAAATGGCTCAGAGCTACCTTCTGAACTCAAAGATTATATAAAATTTATAGAAAAAGAACTTGAAGTTCCTATTTCTATTGTATCTGTTGGCCCTGACAGAGAACAAACTATACATTTATAATGCAAATTTAATGACAAAAAAATACTCAAATACAATAGCAAAAATAGCCTTATTCTTATCAATAGGGCTGTTTTCTATTGCTTGTAATACAGATAATGAAACCAACTCCTTAGAAAGTGGAATTATTGGAAAAGAAAATTTTGAAAGCAAAGAAGTTAGCATTGATTTGGAAATCAATAATATAGAAGTAAGTTCTATACAATCTAATGGACTAAATACTTATGCTTTAGGTCAGCTTACACAGGGTGACTTTGGTAAAACAAACGCCTCCATTGTTACTCAAGTATTGCTTCCTTCTTTTTCTCCTACTTTTGGACAGTTTTCTCAAGCAAATGAACAAAAAGCAGAAAATTATAATGAAAATGAAACAGTAGATAAAGTGTATCTGTACCTTCCTTTTTATTATAAAGAAACAAACCAAACAAATAACCAAAATAAAGTAGAAAAAGTATATACTTTGGACTCTATTTATGGAACAAAAACTGCGAATTTTACCATTTCTGTTGATCAACTTGATTACAATTTAAGAGATACTGGCACAGATTTAAATTCACAAGTATATTATTCAGACCAAAATATAACAAAAGGAATTAATTTAGCTTCCAAAAATATTGAAGGACTTAGTAATAAAGCTATTATAAGATATAAATTTGACGATCCAGTCACTAAAGAAGATGAATCAAAAACTGAAAAAGATAGACTCACTCCAGGTATTCGTATAGAATTGGATAAAACATTATTCCAAACCTATCTTATTGATAAAGAAGGAGATAGCTCATTATCTAGTAATACTTTATTCTTACAAAACCTAAAAGGAATTGTTATTTCTGCATCTAACTTTTCTGCAGATTTATGGCCTCTTTTAAATATTTCTAATGCAAAAGTAGAAGTTGAATATTCTTATCTTTACAAAAAAGATAATAAACAATACACTCGAAAAAATTCATTTGAGTTAAACTTAAAAGGTATTTCTTTAAATTTATTTGAAAATTCAAATAGAAACATAACTGCCTCATCTAGTGATATTTACTTAAAAGGAAATATAGGCTATACTGCTGAGATTTCTATACTTGAAAGTAGTGAGGGATTCAAAAAATTAAAAAATGATAATCCTCTTATTACAGAAGCTGATTTAATTTTTTATGTAAATAAGGACAAAATTAATAGTACGCAACAACCTCAATATTTAACAGTTTTTAATGCAGAAAATGGAAATGTTTTGGTAGATTATACGAATGATTTATCTGCTACCAATGGACAATACATCTCGTCTATCAGTAAACTTCAAAAAGATAGCAATGGAGATTATTTTTATAAAGTTCGTATCAGTGATCATTTAACAAATATTTTGAAAGGAAAGTCTCAAAATGTTAAACTTGGCTTAGGGGTTTCTTCTGGAAATACAACTATTTTTATGGTAGGCAAAAAATATAAAGACACCTCTAACAATATAAAAAATACAGTTAGCGGAGATGTAGTAACTCCTTTATATTCTGTTATTTACGGAAATGCTACTACAGTAAACTCAAAAAAACCTAAACTTAAAGTATATTATACCAAAGCAAAATAATAAAAAAAGCTCTGAATAATTCAGAGCTTTTTTTATTCATTCCAAATTTTCCAGGCTGCTTCTGCTTGATGTACCAACATTGCATAACCATTACAAATTATAGCTCCCTTTTCCTCCCCTTTCTGAAGAAAAATGGTTTTTTCTGGATTATAAATTAAATCATATAACAAGTGTTTTTCTCCTAAAAAATGATATGGTATTGGAGGAAATAATTCCGTTTTTGGAAAAGTACCAAGTGGTGTACAATTTATAACAATTGTATATTTTTCTAAAATTTCTTTTGTAATATCCTGATAAGCAATCTGTTGTTCTTTTGGATTACGAGAAATAATTATATAATCTATACCCATTTTTTGTAGAGCAAAAGTTATAGCCTTCGAAGCTCCTCCTGTACCTAAAACTATTGCTCTCTGATGAGAAAATTTCAATATGGGATATAAAGTCTTCATAAAACCATAATAATCTGTATTATAACCTTTTAAAGCTCCATTGGGTAAAACTTTTATAGTATTAACAGCACCTATCTCTTCAGCAACTGGGTCTATAAAATTCAAAAAAGGAAGTATTTGTTCTTTATAAGGTATTGTTACATTCATTCCTTTTAGCGTAGGAGTTTCCTTGATTTTATCAGAAAGCAGAGATAAAGATTCTATATCAAAATTAATATATTCAGTATTTAAAATCTTCAATTGTTCAAATTTCTTTGAAAAATATTCTTTTGAAAAAGAATAAGATATATTTTTCCCTACTAATGCAAAAGTTCTATCTATAAGAGTTTTTTTCATTATTTTTTACCTAAAAGGATATAATTCAGCTACTTTATCATAAACTAAATGAGACTCCCAGCCTTTATAAAGTAAGTAATCTGCTAATTTTTTCCGTGCTTTCATTACATTTTTTTCTGTAATGGAGTCACATTTTCTTTCTGCTATTTCATCAAATGTTTCCTCATATTCTTCCTCTATTTCCTCTAAAGCTTCTTGAATCAGAAAATGAGTTATTCCTCTTAGTTTTAATTCTCGTACTATACGAACTCTCCCCCATTTTTTATTATGAAATTTTCCACGTACAAAACTTTTTGCAAAACGCTCTTCACTAAGAAAATTATTTTCTATAAGATAAACAACAATGACATCAATAGCAGCAGGAATCATTCGCATAGAGCGAAGTTTCTGAATAACTTCTTTATGGCAACGCTCTTGATAAGCACAAAAACGTTGCATTTTTTCTTTAGCTTCATCAAGAGTATAAGTTTTTACTTTTTCTTCCATAAATTTATTTTATAAAAAAAGGTTATCCAAAAGGATAACCTTAAATTTGTGACCTCGACAGGATTCAAACCTGTAACCTTCTGAGCCGTAATCAGATGCGCTATTCAGTTGCGCCACGAGGCCAATTGTTATTTCGAGTGCAAAGGTAATACTTTTTTTTGAAATAGCAAATATTTTTTCTACTTTTTTACATTGAATAAAACACTAATAATCAATTCATTAATATTTTATTATAAAAAAACTGCCTGAATGTATGATTTCAGGCAGTTGAAAAAAGAATTTTATTAATTCAACTTAAATACTATAGGATAAGCATAGGTAACTGCAACAGGTTTGTTACGTTGTTTTCCAGGAATAAGTTTTGGCATTTTTTCAATGATGCGTCTCGCTTCTTTTTCCAAAATTTCATCTTTCCCTTTAGCTACCATTACTTCAACTGTACCATCTTTGTTAATACGGAACTGTACGATAACTTTACCTTGAATACCCATTTCCATTGCGGCTTCTGGATATTTAAAGTTTTTACGAACGTGATTGTCCAATTGTTGTTTAAAACAAGCGTCTTGTTTATCTTTTGGAAGATCTTTACAAGCTTCAAACATTGGTTTATCTTCAATCACTGCGAAAGGAACCACCACGTTATCATCATCTGGTTCTGCAGCTGGGCCACGCTCAATAACAGGAGCTGCTTCTGCTACTTTTTCGTTTTTGTTGGTTTCAGTATGCTGAATTTCAACTTTTACCTCAACTTTATCATCAACCACTTGTAGCACTTCTGGCTCTGCTACTGGTGGAGGTGGTGGAGGTGGTGGAGGAGTATTCATATCCAAATGTACTTCCTCTACATTTTCATCAAGGTTAGAAGCTAAATCTTCGTGAACTATTTTATCTTTATCGCCAATTTCAGTTTTATAATTGATAGCATATAAACTAGCAAAAGTAGCTATAGCCAAACCGATTGAGAAAAACAGCCCCGTACGACGACTTAAATCTGCTTGCGGATTTTTTTTGAGTTTCATACGATGTTTTTTAAGAATTAATATTAAGTGAATGTTAAAGTTCGAACTCATTACGAACTAAAACAACAACCGTGCCAAAAAAAAAACTATAAATTATAAATTATCAACATTTTATATAAAAAACTACAAATCAGTATTTTATATAAAATATTTTAACATTTACCCAAGTGTAATATTTCTATATTCATCTGCAGAAAGAAGATTTTCTAACTGCGTAGGATCAGACATTTTTATCTTAATAATCCAAGCCTTATCAAAAGGATTAGTATTTACCCACTCAGGATTTCTTTCTAATTCTTTATTGAAACTAACAATTTCACCACTTACAGGCATAAAAAGGTCTGAAACAGTTTTGGTAGCTTCAATAGTACCAAAAATTTGGTCTTGGTTTATACTTTCTCCCTCTGTTTCTACTTCTACGTATACAATATCTCCTAGTTGGCTTTGTGCAAAATCTGTAATTCCTGCCAATACCATACCATCTTCTTGGGGTTTTACCCACAAATGTTCTTTAGTGTATTTTAAATCTTCTGAAAAATTCATTTATCTTAATTTAAAAGAACAAAGGTAGTTAATAATCTTTATTTTAGCAAGTTTTTTTTATTTTTTAACAACTTGGAAATTCACAAAAGTTTCATAAATCTATTTATTACTAATATGTTTGAAAATATTTTAATTCTTATTATTTGAATTTAGAAAAAATAAATATTAATTATTTTTGTTTATTCTAAATAAATTAATTAATTTTGCACCTATAAACTATAAAATTTAAATTAAGATGAAAGTGAAATTCTTAGCTCCTGCTCTCCTTGCAGGAATCGTAGCCTTAACTTCTTGTAACAAAGATGATAACAAAGGAGAAACTCCAAAAGACCCTTATGAAGGATTAAGAAACTTAAATATCCAAGAAGGAACAGAAAAAGAAATTAAGTACTTAGATGCTTCTAATAATGAGGGTAAATATGTATATTTCTCCTTTAATAAAGGAGTAGTAGAAGTAACTGATCCTCAAGCAAGTAACAATTGGGATATTGCCTTTAATCGTTATCATATAAAAACTAATAGTGGTACTTCTGGAAAAGGGCAAGGAGGAGTTCTTAAAACAGATGGTAAAGACTTTGCCGCTCTTACAGTAGCCCCTACTGATGGATACCAAAAAGATGTTGAAAAAGAAGTTTCTTCTTATATAGGAGGAGGTAAAGGAGGAAACCAAAAAGTTTCTTTATCTCCTGTTCTTGATCCAGGACACGGTGAAGGATTTTGGAATTTAATCAAAAATGGAATCATAGAAGGAGCTCTAAAAAAACAAGTTCCTAATTATGATACACTTAGCGAACAAGAAAAACAAGCTGCTAAGGCAAGAGTGGAAGGAACTATTAATCAACGTGTAAAACCAACATTAATACATAATAATGGTTGGCTTACTATGGACTACAAACAAACTCCTCAAGGACCTTCTTATTCGTATAATAATTGGGTATATGTAGTAAAAACAGCCGCTGGCAAATATGCAAAAATTCAGCTAACAGACTACAAAGACGCTAAAGATAAAACAGGCTTTATTACTTTCAAATATTTTGTATTCAAATAAAAATACTTAACTGTATTTAATAAATAGAATTGCTATGCCTTATTGTGTAGCAATTCTATTTTTCTAAAAAACAAGCACTATATGTCAAGAACATTTATCTTTGTACTTTGCCTTTGTGTAAGTAGTATCGTACAAGCACAATATTCTTTTACAGGAACCATTACGGATTGTCAAACGCATCAACCTTTATCGGGAGCTACTATAGAATTAGTCTCCCTCAAAAAGAGTATACAGACAGATGCTCAAGGACAGTTTGCTTTTCCTGACCTTCCTAAAGATACCCATTACTTCTATGTAAGTCAGGAAAACTACAAAGGTGATTTTTTTAAAATTTCTCTAAAAAAAGATATAAAAAATTATTCTTTTTCACTTTGCAAAAATAAAGAAATTGAAATTGAGGAAGTTATTGTTACAGCTACAAAAGTTCAGAAAAATTTAAAAAATGTTCCCATTACTGTACAAGTTGTTACAGCAGAAGAAATTAGAAAATCTGAAGCTACTAATTTTCAGAGTTTTTTAGAAACAGAATTTTCTGGTATTAATTTTACATACCACGGAGGAAGCCCAAATATAAATATAATGGGATTCAATGGGAAATACGTACTTTTCCTGATGGATGGAGAAAGAATGGCTGGTGAAGCTTTTGATAATATTGATTATGACCGAATTGATTTGGATAATATTGAGCGTATTGAAATAATCAAAGGAGCAGCCTCTTCTCTATATGGTTCCAATGCTATTGGAGGAGTTATTAATATTATTAGTAAAAATCCTCATAAGGCACTACAAACCAATGTTGGCTATCTTTATGACCAAAATAATGAACAAAAATATAACCTTTCTATAGGAACACGACAAAAATGGGGTGCCGTAAATTTATCTTCTTTTTATAAAACTCGTGAGCCTTATATTCTTACAGATACTGAACCTCTTAGTTCCACATTTTCTGACGGAAGTGTAAAATATTCTACATTAGGAGAAATGAATGTTGCAGGTTTTACAAATTATGGATTTACTCCAAAAATAAAAATTAATATTACTCCAAAAATAGACCTCAACCTTACGCCAAGTTATTATTTTAACGAGCGTAATGATGGCTCAGAATCTTCTAAAAAAATAAGAGACCGATATTATAATTATACTTTGGCAATAAAGTCCAACATTAATTTTTCTGATGAGAGCAAATTAAGTTTTTCAGGAGCTTTTGACCGATATGATAAATTTAAATTTTATCGCCTTATTAAAGAAGAAGAAAAAACATATGAAAATGTTATCTATCGGGCAGGTGTACAATATAACAAAAACTTTTTCGGTGAAAATGCTACTGTTATTGGAGGAGAAATCCTCTCTGATGAACTTTTAGATTGGCGTTTTGATGAAAATAGAGAATTTTCAAGACGTTCAGTGAAAACTTATTCATTATTTGCACAACAAGACCTCGCTATTTCTGATGATTTTTCTCTAGTAGCAGGTGCCCGTTATGATTATCATTCAAAATTTAATGGTTTTCCTACTTTCCGGTTAACGGGTATGTACAAAGTAGAGCATTTTACTTTCCGAGGCGGGTATTCCTCTGGTTTCCGCTCTCCTACTCTTAAAGAATTATATTCCAATTGGTATCACCCTTGGGGACCTGGATTTCAAATCATTGGAAATGAGAACTTAAAACCTGAAACTAGTAATAATTTTAACTTTTCAGTAGATTATAATTCTCAAAAATGGGATTTTACAGCCATTACCCAATTCTCAAAAGTAACTAATAAAATAACCAATCTTTGGAATGAAGGACAAAATGGTACAAGAAATACTTATAAAAACATAAATGCCAACGGAAACACAAATGTCATTTCATCAGACATTTCATTTACCTACCGACCCAACAAAGCTTTTAGAATAAAAAGTTCATATGCTTATTATTTTGTTGACCATAGAAGAGATGAAGAGCGTCCTCATACATTCACTCTAAAAGCGGAATATATCCCAAAAAGAGATATTCTTTATGTTCCAAATATTATTCTTAGTGCTAAGTATTTGAGTGCTACCAATATTTATGGAACAGATAATGGAAGGGTGTATCATACATATTATGAGCCCTATAGCATTTGGAGATTACAGTTTTCGTCCAAATTACCTTATCATTTCAGGGTAAATACTGGAATCAATAATATTTTTGACTATGTACCTAAAAGTACTAGTTTCTATTCTAGTATTTCTCCTGGAAGAACCTATTATATAGGTATAAAATGGATTTATTAATTATATTGAAAAAATCTATTAAAGTACATAAAGTATGATTAAAAAAAATTGTACCTTTGCCATAAAATTAATAATTCAATTATGAAAAGAAATGTAGGTAAAATAGATAAGTTAATTCGTTTATCTATTGTTATTATTGTTGCTATTTTAGGAATAACCAAAGTCATTTCAGGCTGGACTGCTTCAGTTTTAGGAGCTATTTCTATTATTTTTTTAGTTACTTCATTAATCAATTTTTGTCCTTTATATGCACTTTTTGGGATAAATAGTTGTAAATTTGACCCTAAAAAAAATAATAATTAACAAAAAAGGAGATTCTAATTGAAGAATCTCCTTTTTTATGATTTTAAATTTATTTCTTAGGTGTATTTTTTAATATTTCTAATAAAAACTTCCAGAATTTCTGAACAGAAGTAATATTAGCACGTTCATCAGGAGAGTGCGCCCCTTGAATAGTTGGTCCAAAACTAATCATATCCATTTTAGGATAATTTTGCCCTAAAATACCACATTCTAACCCAGCGTGACAAGCAACTACATTTGGCTTTTCTCCAAATAATTTTTCATATTGAGAAGTAAGTGTTTGAAGAATAGGTGATTCTGCATTGGGTTCCCACCCTGGATAACTTCCTGTAAAAGTAACCTCGCAACCAGAAAGTTCAAAAGCACTACGAAGTGCATTAGCTAAATCAAACTTAGAACTCTCAACAGAAGAACGAGTTAAACATTTTGCAGCAATTTTACCATTTTCAATAGAAATATTGGCTATATTATTACTTGTTTCTACAAGGTCTGCAATGGTCCTACTCATAGAATACACACCATTATGAGCGGTATATACAGAACGTAAAATACCTTCTTGTACGCCCAAATCCATTACTTTTTCAGGTAATTGAAAAGAAATAGCCTCAATAGTTAAAGCAGGCTCTGTAGCGTGAAGTTCTTTTTTTATTTCATCAGAAGTTTCTTTAAAATCAAGTTCAAAAGCTTCTTTATGAATAGCATCTATAACGATAACTGCTTCACTTTCTCTCGGAATAGCATTTCGTAATCCTCCTCCACGCAACCAAGAAATACGAAGTCCATAATTTTCAAAACTATCAAAAAGAAGACGATTCATTATTTTATTAGCATTTCCTCTCCCTTTATGAATATCGGTTCCACTATGACCACCTTGTAAGCCTTTTACTACAATTTTATAAGCTATAACTCCTTGTGGTATAGCTTCTTGTTCATATTCACGGAAAGCAGAAACATCTACTCCACCTGCACAACCTATATCAATTTCAGTATCTTCTTCAGTATCCAAGTTTAATAAAATTTCACCTTGTAAAACACCACCTTGTAAGCCTTTTGCACCTGTCATTCCTGTTTCTTCATCAATAGTAAAAAGAGCTTCCAACGCAGGGTGTTCAATGGTTTTACTCTCCAATATTGCCATAATAGCCGCTACACCTAAACCATTATCTGCACCAAGTGTTGTCCCTTTGGCTCTTACCCAGTCTCCATCAACTAACATTTCTATCCCTTGGGTTTCAAAATCAAAAGTGGTATCATTATTTTTTTGGCATACCATATCCAAATGAGATTGTAAAATGATTGCTTTTTTATCTTCATACCCCTTAGAGGCGGGTTTACGGATAATTACATTTCCTACTTCATCTTTAAATGTTTCTAAACCTAATTTTTTTCCAAAATCAAGCATAAAAGCAATTACTTTTTCTTCTTTTTTTGAAGGACGAGGAACTGCATTAAGGTCTGCAAATTTATTCCAAACCTCTTTAGGTTCTAATTGTCGGATTTGTGTATTCATATAAAAATTCTTAAATAGTAATGCAAATATACTAATTTTTTATAAGAAAATAGAAAGAAAAAAATATTTTTAGAAATACCTAAATTTTATTAGCAAGTTGCCCACAAGCAGCGTCTATATCCTTACCTCGAGAATACCTAACTGTTACTGTAATTCCGGCATTTTCAAGCATTGATTTATACATTTCAATGGCTTCTGGACTTGCTTGCTGAAATTCTCCTTCATCAATAGGATTATATTCTATCAAATTTACTTTACTTGGGGCAAATTTACAGAAATTAATAAGTGCTTCTACGTCTTTTTTCTTATCATTCACATCTTTCCAAACAACATATTCGTATGTTATTCGATTTTTTGTTTTACTATACCAATATTGAAGAGCTTCACGAAGCTCAGACAATGGGAAATGCTCATTGAAAGGCATTATTTTAATTCGTGTTTCTGCAATTGCAGAATGTAAAGACACTGCCAATTTAAATTTCACCCCATCATCTGCCATCTTTTTTATCATTTTGGGCACACCAGAAGTAGAAACTGTTATTCTTTTAGGAGAAATACCAAGCCCATCTGTTGTAGAAGTAATTTTATCAATGGCTTTGAGTACATTATTGTAGTTCATCAAAGGTTCACCCATTCCCATAAAAACGATATTACGAAGAGGCATTCCGTAATATAATCGGCTTTGTTTATCAATGGTTACTACTTGGTCAAAAATCTCATCTGGGTTAAGGTTTCTCATTCTTTTCAAACGTGCAGTGGCACAAAAAGCACAATTCAAGCTACAACCTACTTGACTTGATACACAAGCAGTTATACGAGTTTCTGTTGGTATAAGTACAGATTCTACAAAAAGCCCATCGTGAAGTTTTACGGCATTTTTTATAGTTCCGTCTTCACTACGTTGCATTGTATCAACCTTAATATGATTAATAACAAAATGATTATCAAGCATCAATCGAGTTTCTTTTGATAAATTAGTCATTTGGTCAAAAGAATGTACTCCTTTACTCCATAACCAATCATACACCTGATTGGCACGAAAGGCTTTATCTCCATTTTGCTCAAAAAATAATCGCAAATCGTCTTTGCTAAGTGCTCTAATATCTTTCTTTGTATTCATCGGGTGCAAAGATAAGCTATAAAAAAGAATTGACAATAATTAAATAAATTTTTCTTATAAAAAAAGAAGCTACCCAAATAAGGTAGCCTCTAATATCATTATTAAACGAATAATTCTTAGAAAAATAAAGCAACTCCAATACCTACACCAAGTTTACCTATATTTGTAGTGTTACTTGCTCCACTTGCTTTTAGGTTTCTTTGATCATAATCCACAGAACCTGTAAGAGCAACTGCTTCATTAACAAAGTAAGCTACCCCACCTGCAAAGTTGAATGCTAAACCACTAGTTGATTTTCCACTAGTTGATTCTGTTGCGTAACCAACCCCAGCTCGTACAAAAGGAGCTATTTCTCCTCCTAATTTGAAGAAATACGTTGCATTTGGACGGATAATAAAACTGTTGGTAGCATCTCCACTTTTTGGTTTATCATTTTGATAAGCTAAACCTAAACCAACTGCTAAATTATCTATTACAAAATAGTTTAAACTTGGGGTAATTTTGAAAACAGAATTTGTTTGGTTTCCACCTACGCTGTTAGAAGTATAAGACAATGCAAGGTCAGATTCTACAAACCAATCTCCTTTTTGAGTTTGTGCATAAGATACACCAGCTAAAGCTACTGCAAGTAACAATAAAATTTTTTTCATCTTTAATATTTTTTATAATTAAACTTAGAGCAAAAATACAACTTTTTATCTTTTTTTGTGTTAAAAAAACATTAATTTTTAATTTCCAAACCAACCTTCTCGGTCAAGGCTTCTGTATTGTATGGCTTCTCCTATGTGTTCTTCTTTTATATCATTACTTTGGTCAAGGTCAGCAATGGTTCTGGCTACTTTCAAAATTCTATCATAAGCACGAGCTGAAAGGTTTAGCCTTTCCATTGCATTTTTTAATAAAGCCAATGAAGGTTCATTAAGTTTGCAGTATTTTCGAATTTGTTTAGTATTCATTTGTGCATTATAATGAATATGAGGATATTCTGAAAATCGTTCTGTCTGAATATTTCGAGCAGAAATAACTCTCTGTCGAATATCCTTACTGCTTTCAGCTTTATTTTCATCAGATAATTTTTCAAACGGAACAGGGTTTACCTCAATATGAATATCTATTCTATCTAAAAGAGGTCCAGATATTTTACTAAGATAACGTTGCATTTCAGCAGGAGTACTTACCACTGGGGCATCTGGGTCATTAAAATAACCACTTGGGCTAGGATTCATACTTGCTACAAGCATAAATGAAGATGGATAAGTAATGGTAAATTTTGCCCTTGAAATAGTAACTTCTCTATCTTCAAGAGGTTGCCTCATCACTTCAAGAACACTACGTTTAAATTCTGGCAATTCATCTAAAAAAAGAACACCATTGTGAGCCAAAGAGATTTCTCCTGGTTGAGGATAACCGCCTCCGCCTACCAAAGCAACATCTGAAATAGTATGATGAGGACTACGAAACGGGCGCTGGCAAATAAGACCATTATCTTTTACTCTTCCGACAACGCTGTGAATTTTAGTAGTTTCAAGAGCTTCTTGGAGAGTCATCGGAGGAAGAATCCCCGCTAGACGCTTGGCTAACATTGTTTTACCAGAGCCAGGGGGACCTATCAAAATAATATTATGTCCTCCTGCAGCAGCTATTTCCATACATCTTTTTACAGATTCTTGTCCTTTTACATCAGCAAAATCAAAATCAGGAGTTTCAAAATGCTTAAAAAATTCTTCTCGTGTATTAATTTCTGTTTTTTGTAGTGAGATATCTCCATTAAGAAAATCTATTACTTGTTTAATATTCTCAACTCCATAAACTTCAAGATTATTTACTATGGCAGCCTCTTTTGCATTTTGATAAGGAAGAATAAAGCCTTTAAAGCCTTCATTTCTAGCTTGTATAGCAATTGGTAAAGCTCCTTTTATGGGTTGCAAACTTCCGTCTAAAGAAAGTTCTCCCATTATGATATATCTATCTATTTCTGGGCATTGTATTTGTCCATTAGCAGCTAAAATACCAATGGCAAAACTCAAATCATAAGCAGAGCCTTCTTTGCGCATATCTGCAGGCGCCATATTGATGGTTATTTTCTTGCCTGGTATTTTGTAGTTATTATTTTGTAAAGCAGCTGCAATACGATAATTACTTTCTTTGATGGCGTTATCTGGCAAACCAACTAAGTGATACCCAACGCCTTTATCTATATTTACTTCAATTGTAATGGTTGTGGATTCTACCCCGAAAACAGCACTCCCGTATATTTTCACTAACATAAAAAAGTTAAAGTTTTTTCATAAAATTAATATTTCGTAAATTTATTTTAAATTTTCTTTACTTGCTAGAAATAAAAATTTCTTCTCTTCACGAGTTAAGCTATCATAACCACTTTTACTGATTTTATCTAAAATATTATTTATTTTTTCTTCATTTTTTTTATCTTGTAATGATGTTACACTATTTTCTGAAGTTCTTTTTCTCCTTTTAGGTAAAGTTCTTTGAAATATATTCTTTTTTATAGAAAAAGCATAAATAAAACCTAAAAAAGCTCCTCCAAGGTGAGAAATATGACCTCCTGCATTGGTTATCGGAATACTTGCCAAATCTATACAAACCATAAGCACCCCAAACACCCATAAAGGAAGAGAAAAAACTCCAAATAAAAACACCCTATACTGAGGAGTATAAGTTGCTAAAAAAATAAGTATAGCCATCACTCCTGCTGAGGCTCCTATTAGTATATCATTCCTATTAGAAAAAACTGGTAAAAAACTGAAAGCCAGTATAAAAAGTATTCCTCCGAAAATAACTCCTAATACATATAAAAATAAAAATCGTTTTGGATTGAATAAATTCATAAAAATAATTCCTACGAAATACAATAAAATCATATTGAATAACAAATGAAAAAAAGTAGAATGTAAGAACGCATAAGTAATAATTGTCCAAAACTTTGGTAAAAAAATTGAAAAATATTGCGAAAGCCCTAAGTTTTGATAAAAAACAGCAAGGTCTTTCTGCCATAAAAAAGAAATTAATGACGGAAAAATAAAACCTATTACATTAATAATTATCAATATATAAACTATTGATAATGAATGCTTAGAAAATATTTTTTTCATTATTACAATATTTTTCAGTTAATAAATTCTTCGATTATTAAAAGAGTTTTTTCTCCAAATCCACATCAAAAGAAAACCAATAACTGCACCTCCTATATGAGCAAAATGAGCTATATTTTGTCCTAAAATGGAAATCCCTGTTATTCCTGAAAATAAATCTAATAATATAAGTACAGGAATAAAATATTTTGCCTTGATAGGAATTGGTAAAAACATAAGCATAAGTTCAGCATTTGGGAAAAGCATTCCAAAAGCTACCAATATTCCATAAATAGCCCCTGAAGCCCCCACAGCTGATGAAAAATAAGATGAAAATAAATTATTGATGTCCGTTTCTGGTAATATATTTTTCCATTCTGTATATATTTTTCCATTATTAATTACTTGTATAATTTGTTCATAAGTATAATCATCTTTTAATATGATATTTACATAATGGTGAAACTCATAATAATTTATAGCAGTATGCAAAAATGCTGAACCCAAACCACAAGCAAAGTAAAATAAAATAAAACGATTGCTCCCAAAATAATGTTCTAATGGCACACCAAAAGAAAACAAAGCAAACATATTAAATAAAATATGCATTTCATTGGCGTGCATAAACATATGTGAAAAAACTTGCCACCAATGGAAATCTGGATTTTCAAAATAATAAAGAGCCGTTCGTGATTTGAACTCTGTAATAATCAAAGCTATAATAAAAAAAATAATATTGGCTATGATAAGGTGTTTTACGGCACGAGTAATGTTCATTTTATATGATTTAATTAACAAATATAATAAAACAAGAGGTTGAGTAAGCTAGAGAGTATACACCGCCTCCTGAAAGTAGATTCTTATACAAAAATGATTTGCTATAAGAATTCTATATGATGCTGTTTTGATAAAGCAAGTATCTCATCTGTCCAGATAGATGCCTGTACTTCTCCTATATGAGCTTTTTGTAGAAAAAACATACAGATACGAGATTGCCCTATCCCTCCCCCAATAGTTAAAGGAAGTGCTCCACTTAGAAGTAGCTGGTGGTAATCCAAGGTTTTTCGTGCCTCCTGTTGAGCCTCTTCCAACTGCTTGAGAAGAGAAGCTTCATTTACACGGATACCCATTGAAGAGAGTTCCAAAGCACTTTCTAGGATAGGATTCCAGAGAATAAGATCTCCATTGAGTTGCCAATCATCATAGTCAGGAGCTCGTCCATCGTGTTTTTTTCCTGAGGCAAGCTTACCTCCTATCTGCATAATAAAAATAGCTCCTTTTTCTTTGGCAAAAACCTGTTCTCTCGCTGAAGAGGATAGATCTGGGTACTTATCTTCCAACTCCTGAGAGGTAATAAAAGTAATTTCCTTTGGCAAAAAAGCCTTGCACTTAGGATACTTTTCTACCACAGCGGCTTCTGTACGAAGAAAAACTTCATAGATACTCCTAACCGTTTGCTCAAGGTAAGCCAAAGTACGTTGCTCAGCGGTAATTACCTTTTCCCAATCCCACTGATCTACATAAATAGAGTGGGTATTATCCAAAACCTCATCGCGACGAATGGCATTCATATCGGTATAAATTCCCTCTCCTTGAGGAATTCTATAACGCTTCAGTGCTAGTCGCTTCCATTTTGCTAAGGAATGAATAATTTCGATAGTCTCCTCAGGAGCCTCTTTCATTTGAAAACTCACAGGACGCTCTACCCCATTGAGGTTATCATTCAATCCTGAAGATTGCTTCACAAAAAGAGGGGCTGATATACGTGTAAGGTTCAGTGCCTTTGAAAGTTCTTTCTCAAAGAAATCCTTAATAAACTTGATAGCGCGCTCCGTATCCATAATGCCATAAGTAGCCTGATAATGAGGAGGAATAGTAAAGTTTGCCATTAAATGTTTTAATTAGAAAATTAAAATGTTGAAAAAAATCTATATTTATTTGAATCAATCAATAGTACTATAGTAATAAAAGCACCATAACCCTACCTTAAGAGTATGGATTTCATTTTCAATTACTCAAAGCCCTATTTTAATAATTTTTTATTTTCAGAACAAAGATACAACATTCTAGGCAGAAATCAATACTTTTAGGCTATTTTCTCTTTATACCCTAAAACTGTCTCGCCACTATTTGTAACAATTATTTCTTAGTGCAGAAGGAAATATTTTAAAAAAGCACGTAAAATAGGGTTCTTAGTCTTCATCTTCTCCGAGTACATCTATATGAGGTTCTATAAGGGTTTGTTTGTTGGCTATACTTCGTTCCAGCGCAATAAGCAAGGAAGGAAGCAGAATAAGATTACTTGCCATTGCAAAGAGTAAAGTTGTAGAAATAAGCCCTCCTAATGCCTTTGTCCCTCCAAAACTTGATAAAGTAAAGATGGAGAAACCAAAAAACAATACAATAGAAGTATAAAACATACTAATACCCGTTTCCCGCAAGGCTGCATATACAGAACGTTTTACTTTCCAATGGTTCTGTACTAGTTCCTGTCTATATTTTGCTAAAAAGTGAATGGTATCATCAATAGAAATTCCGAAAGCAATCCCGAATACTAGAATCGTAGAAGGTTTCAAAGGGATTCCTACATAGCCCATCACCCCCGCAGTAACAAGCAGAGGAAGCATATTGGGCACCAAAGAAATAATTACCATCTTGACCGAACGGAACATATAGAACATCATCAGAGCAATAATTCCTATGGTAAGGAGCAAAGATTGTATAAGGTTACCCACTAAATAATCCGTTCCTTTGGTAAACATATAAGCTTTCCCTGTAAGGCGTACTTTATATTGGTCTTCTGGGAAGAGTTTCTGTGTCTGTTTAGCGATAGCTTCCTCTATACGATGCATCTTTTCGGTACCAATATCCTTCATAAAGACCGTAATCCGAGCCGTTTGTCCAGTACTATCCACCAAACTACGGAGCATATCTGCCTTTCCGTTAGAATTTTTGATATAAGAGAGCAAAAACGTACGTTCTTGTGAGGTAGGAAGGTCAAAATACTCCGCTTTACCATTATAAAAAGCCTGACGAGCGTATTTCACTAGCCTTACTATAGAAAGAGGCTGGGAAATTTCAGGAATATCCTCCAAGTACTCCTCTAATTTAGCCATACTCTCTAAGGTAGCTGGGCGCATTACTCCATTTTTCCTCCCTGTATCCACCGTAATCTCTAGGGGCATAATTCCGCCAAATTCCTTTTCAAAGAAGAGAATATCATCATAGAAGGTCTCACTCTTAGGCATATCCTCAATGATACTCCCTGAAATATGTATACGATAAATCCCTATAATACTTGCCACCAAAAGAGCAACCGCCACGGAAAAAGTAGCAAATCTGTGCTTCTTAACGATACGTTCTATCCCTCCTAAAAGACCTCCTAACCATTGCTTGCTCAAGTGCTTTAGATGTCTATCCTTTGGAAGTGGCATAAAGCTATAAATAATAGGAATCAAGCAAAGCGAAATTACATATAAAGACAGGATACTAATAGAAGATACTATCCCAAATTCCTTAAGAATTTTACTTTCAGTAATGATAAAGGTAGCGAATCCTGCTGCTGTAGTTAGGTTTGTAAGCAGAGTTACATTTCCCACTTTGGTAATCACCCGCTGGAGCGCCATTGCTTTATACCTATGCTTATGTATTTCCTGTTGATATCTATTAATCAAGAATATACAATTAGGAATTCCTATTACAATCACCAGAGGAGGAATTACCGCCGTGAGAATCGTAATTTCATAATGAAAGAGTCCTAAAAAGCCAAAAGCCCACATCACCCCTATCAACACACTACACATCGAAATGAACATTGCTCGGAATGACCTAAAAAAGAAAAGTAATACCAAGCAAGTAGCTAGCAATGCCCCCACTATGAATAAGCCTATCTCTCCGGTGATTACTTCGGTACTAAGGGTACGTATATAAGGCATTCCTGAGACGTACAAAGAGGTCTGCATTTGAGATTCATATTTCTCAATCAAAGGCTTAAGGTCGTGTAAAATGAAATCCTTACGGATGGCTGTATTCACTATATCTTTACGTAGAGAAACCGCCATACGTAGGGTCGTATGAGCCTTATTATAGAGGAGTCCTTCATACACAGGAGTCTGTTCAAAAAGCTTATGAGTAAGAGAATCCAATTCCTGCTGAGAGGCAACTTTCTTAGGGAAAAAGTCACGAGTGATAAACCGTTCTTCAAGAGTATCTTTCACCAGTTCTCTAATGGTATTAAGGGAAAGTACGCCTTCCACCTGTGGATATTTTTGCAAGTCCTGAGCGAGGGCGTTCCAACTATTGAGCTGCTCGGGCGTACGAACTCCCTCACTCTCTACGCCAATAACCACTAAGTTCCCTTCTTCTCCAAAGAGCTTTAAGAATTGGTTATACTCCTTACTTATAGGGTGATCCTCAGGGAGCATATTCGCCTCTGAGTAGGTCATCCGAATAGATTTCCACTGAAAGGCTAAAAATATAGTAATCCCTACGAAAAGCCCAATAAATACATACCTATTACGCAGTACTAATCGAGCTACAAATATCCAAAAGTTATTTAGTAATTTTCTCACCTACAATCAATTTTTATCAATTTAAAGAAATATAATAGAATATAAATAAAATTAAGCTAATTTTTATAAGTTACAATACAAAAATTATTAAATAAAGAAAAAACCGACTTTATAAGGTCGGTTTTTAATTAAATATTTAATTAAAATTATTTATTATAATATACGAATTGTTGTTCTAAAATCATTGTTGGTTTCCCATCAACAGATTCTGTTTTTTTAATCCAATTATTTTTTTTGTCATATACATAAACAGACGTTTTCTTTTGAGTAAGTTTTCCGTCTTTATCATATATATTCACTTCTATTTCATTATTTTTAGCATCGTATTTGGTAACTACTTTTTGTTTTACTTCTCCATCTTTGGTATAAACTACTTTTTCTACAGGGTTACCTTTATCATTATTTTTATAAGTAATTTTACTTACTAACAAATCCTTGCTATAACGATTTTCTTCTACAACAAAACCTTTACTATCATAAGTATATAAGTTTTTATCTGTACAAAGACCACTCATACACTCTCTTCTTTCAATAAGGAGTCCTTTGTTGTCATAATCATTTTCTCTGCTCATAAATACAATTCCGTCTGCAGTAAGAACATCGTGTTTCACACGGTTTCCTTTATCATCATATTTATAAACATTTTTAGATAAAATAGAATCGTTCTTATCTCTTGATACAGACTCTAACAGCTTTCCATCTACATCATAAGTATCTGTATAAGCAAGATATACATCTGTATTTTGGATAATCATTTTCTTAATTTTCCCTGTGTTATCATATTCTGTAAAAGCCTCATAAGCTCCTCTTTGAGGTTTTCCTTGCTCATCAAACTGATAATCCAAAACACGATAAGTTTTTACTTTACCTTTCAATTTGGCAGAATCCCAGCCTGTTTTATTTTTTTGAGCAAAACTCACTGTACTAACTAAAACTAATAGTGCTACTAATTTTCTCATTTTTATCAAAATTTAATTTGAGGGCAAAGGTACTATTATTTTTACAAATAAACAAAGATTTTATTAAAAAAAATATTTATAGAAAAATTTAATGTTAAAATAATGAAGAATAGTAAATAACAATCACAATCTTGACTTTTGTTCTTCGGAAGCACTTTTCCCTTTATATTTACTTTGTGTTGAATTAAAATTATATAAAAACGCTACAATTACCGTTGGGTGATATTCGTTTGTAGAAATTCTATTAGTTACATATCGATTAGAAATTTCACTTACTTTATCTGGTTTATTAAATACATGAGCTACTCCTGCAAAAAGTTGTAATTTATTTTGATATAAGAAACGATTAATTATAAAAGTAAGTGAAGTGACATCTTTGGTATAGTAAATATTATTCACACTTCCTTTTGAATAATAATTAAACTCTAACATCCCTATCCATTTTTCTGAGAAAAGAAACTGATTTTCTGACTGAAAAGAGAAAAGAGCTGCATTTTTCTCAAAAATACCATCTGCAAACTGTTTGCCAAGAGAAAGGGTTACTTTTGGCATCCATTTCCCTATTTTATGTTGTCCTGTTACAATGGCTTTAATAGCGTGGTAGTTATCAAAATTACGTATCGTTTTCTCTATCACATCTGGGTTAAATGACGAAAGACGATATTCTTGGAAAATTCCTTTTTCTGTATATTGATAATTCAAGGAAAAAGTAAAATTTTTATATGTTGTTAAAAGGCTTACATCTTCTACAAACTGAGGAGTAATAGAAGAATTTCCTCGATTGTACAAAAATGGAGCTTCATACGTTGAATAGTCATTTAATTGATAAAATTCTGGACGAGTTATTTTACGTGCATAGCTAAGAACAAGTTCGGTTTTGTTCCAAGGGAAAGAAACGGATACATTTGGCAATAAATCTTTGTATGTTTTACTTTTAGCTTCATTTTTTACTTCATTTTCATAATAATCATAATCTGCATACTCGTAGCGCAAACCAGCCTTTAACATAGTTTTTTTTATGGGTTGTACATAACTTAAAAAAGCTGCTGAACGTGTTTCAGAATTTTTGATTTTTGGAGACTGTATATAAGTATCTTGGTAGTCTTCATTCCTTTTGAGAGAACTAGCTTCTATTCCATAGCTTAACCCTGAGCTTTTTCCTATTTTTTGAGTAAAAATAGTTTTTATAGAACCCCAATCAGAAGCTGCGGCAGTATTTATATTGACTGTTTTAGATACATTATTTATTCTATTATTTTCCAACACATTAGAGCCATAATCTGAACGTATGCCGAGATAATCTATATCTGTTTGCATTTTTATTTTATCAGATAAACGCCCTTCGTAATAGGCATTACTCATTAAATATTTTTCTTTATTAAGAATATCATAAGTATTAAATCCTTTGCCTATAAGAGCATTATTTTTATAAGTTTCAGTTTCTTGTTCATTAAAATTATGTCCCCCTAGAGGTTTAGCAAAAAATGAAAAACTCGCTCCAAAAGAATGCGCTTGATTTACTTCGTGAGCAAAACCTATTTTAGAATAAACACCTCTCTCGTTTTGTTTTTGTATTTCAGAAGTTTTTACAGACCATTTGTCATTAGGTGTATGCACATCAAGCTCTTGTTCATTTTTGGTTGCTTTGTCAAAATTATAGTTTGAGTATATATCTGTAAAAATATCTGTTCTCCCTGTTCTGTAATTGAGAGAAACGAAAGAATGTCCGTTAGAACCTTGACTTTTTACGTTATATTGGCTTCCAAAAAGCCCACTAAGCCCATCTCCTTGTTTCTTTTTAAGTTTTATATAAATCACAGCACCTACAGAATTATCGTGCTCTGCTCCTGGTTGTGTTTCTACCTCTATGCTTTCAATATCTTGCGGAGAAAGTCTAGCTATTTCTATCATATCTCTAACTCTTCGGTTGTTGATATAAAAAACAGGATTTTCCTTTCCAAACACCTGAAAACCTCCTGATAAAGAAGCCGTTACACCTGGCAAAAAGTTAAGAAGATTTATTGTTTGTGGTATTTTTTGTAAAGATGTCTCAGATATTTTAGTAATTATTCGTGAACCTTTTTGTTTCATTATTGGCTTAGTTGCAGATAATACTACCTCACCAAGTTCATTAGTAGAAGTGGTTAGTACAATTGTTCCTAAGTTTGATTGTTCCTTCACTGGAAAAATTTTATCCTTATACTCCAAGTGAGTAATTTTCATAAGTAAATTTTTACTCTCTGACGGATTTAAAATTTCAAACTGTCCTTTTTCATTACTAATTGCACCTTTTACCAGTGTAGAATCTGGCAAAGACATTAAGATAACATTAGCATTTGACACTGGTTTTTGGTTAGAATTAATAAGAATTCCATTATATTTCTGAGAAAACATTAACCCTGAACATAATGAAAATACAGAAATTAAAAAAGCTTTCATATAATTAAATATTTTGTAATATTATACTAAATTTTGCTCTACAAAGT